>JAQTRN010000110.1 GCA_028711795.1 Dehalococcoidales bacterium
TAGCGCACGAAGCCTGCCGCAACATGCCGGAATATTCATGGTGTTTCGGGATTTCGCTAAGTGTCTGCCGGTCACTGATGACGACGAAATACCAGGGCCGGCGGTTTGACGCCGAGGGAGCGCTCATGGCCGCTGTCAGCAACTCGGTAATCACTTCCGCCGGTACCTGTTGTTCCGTATATTGCCGGATGCTCCTCCGGGATAAAATACCTTCCATGAGTTCCATACCACACCTCCGTGTTTATCTATTCAAAGAGCCCCTTAGCAGATTCCCGGTCAGCTTAACGGGTGGAGATACGTCCAGTATGCCAGTGCCCGGGTAAAACGTCAAACTGAAACCCAGCCTCTCACCAACATTCGGATAACAGACAAGAAACACAGCCAGTGTCTTAGAACCAGTCCGGATGTAATTTCTATTTGAGGGAAATAGTACGGTATAATGGCAGTCGATGAAGGAATATAGGTTCTTTACGCTGATTACCGCTATCTTCGTGGCCGTGGTCCTCATATCCAACGTGGCCTCATCCAAATGGGTGAGTCTGGGACCCTTCACGTTCGATGGCGGGACTATACTTTTCCCCCTGAGCTACATCTTCGGTGATATTCTAACTGAGGTCTACGGCTATCGGAAATCGCGGCAGGTCATCTGGACGGGATTCGGCTGCGCTCTGCTGATGGCCCTTGTCTTTGCCACTGTCGGCCGATTGCCGCCGGCAGCCGGCTGGGAAGGTCAGGCTGCCTATGAGACTATCCTGGGGACCACTCCGCGGATCGTGGTGGGTAGTGTCGTCGCCTATTTCGCCGGTGAATTCTCCAACTCATTCACGCTGGCCAAGATGAAGATTTTCACTCGCGGACGCTGGCTCTTCACCCGGACTATTGGCTCCACCATAATAGGCGAGGGAGTGGACACGCTACTCTTCATAGTTATCGCTTTCGCCGGTACTCTCCCCTGGAACCTGTTGTTGGCCGGCATCGTCTCCAACTACATTTTCAAGGTCGCCGTAGAAATCACTGCCACCCCGGCAACATATGCCATCGTCGGCTACCTGAAACGAGTCGAGCATACTGATGTGTACGACTACGGTACCGACTTCAACCCCTTTGCCCGCTTGTGGAACCTGCGGCGCCGCACTTCGTCCTCATCGTAATCGTTATTTGAAAATCCTGGCAGTAATTTTCTGGATGGCATAAATCTGCCCTGGTGAAAAACTGAGGCTGATTTTTAGGATTGAGTCAGCGGGTTAGACCTGGCGACCCCGGGGGGATTTGAACCCCCGATCTCCACCGTGACAGGGTGGCATGTTAGACCGCTACACCACGGGGCCGTTATCCTCCGGAAACCATGAGCGCGGGCTTACCGGAGTTGCAGATAAAGTCTATCAGGAGCGCCTTATTGTGTCAAGCTGTGGTAGATACTAAAGTTCAACCGTCGAACCGGCGTTACTCCGGATTAAATCCAGTTCTTGCGATAGAAATAATATAACATAGCGCCGGTAACCACCAGCATTAATAATATGACTACGACCACGGTGAAGGGGCTGCCACCCGCTTCTTCCCAGGCACCGGGAATAGGAATATTCATGCCATAGAAACTGACAATAACCGTAAGCATCGTGCCGATAGTCGCCAGGATTGTCAGGACACGCAGGATTTCGTTAATCCGGTTGGACGCTAATGAATCCCGGGTGGCACTTAGCCCTTCGATGACTTCTTTGTATTCATCAAGTCCATCCCAGATCTCATCCAGATGGTTAACCACGTCTCTGAAGTAGGCCACCATGTCTGGCCCCCCAAAGCGACGTACTCTGGATTCCAGGCTGGTAACCACCGCCCTTACTGGCCAGATGATACGCCGGAAGGCAATAACCTGACGCCGGAGTACGGATATGTCTCTAACAATTGACTGCCCCTTCCGGGCGAACATAACGTCTTCTATCGCTTCAACCTTCTCCTCTATTTTATCCAATATCGGCGGACACTGGTCGACCAGTCTATCAATGATTTGATACAAGAGATAGGCGGAGTCCCGACCCACGTTCCCCTGCCGTGATGTTTCATCAGATTGACAGGCGGCGAACAATTCTGCCAGTGATTTCAGGTTACCCGCATAGTCAACTGTCACGATATAACCCTCGCCGACAAAAATATCTACCTCGCCGGACACGATAGCCCCTTCTTCGTCGTCCCAAACCGGGAAGTGGAGCACGAGAAATACGTGGTCCTGGTATTCATCGAGCTTGGGCCGTGATTGCCGGGTCAAAACATCCTCCAGATTAAGGTGATGGAAAGGGAAGCGTTGCGCCAGGTACTCTGTCTCACTAGTTGTCGGTCGTACGATATTGATCCAGGTCAGATTCCCACAGGTAAGCGATTCCAGCTTGGGCCGATTTTCTCCATTAGCTTGAGGAGAAACCAATATAGATCACCTCCCCGGACGCATCGTCCCATCAATAGAGGCTCATTTTAACATACCCCTGCTAAATAACACTACAGTCGGACAGTCATCAGGCCAGACAACTTCTCCTATTTAAGTCGAACCTGACTTTTGGGACAGATGCAGGGGGGAGACATCCCAAGCGGTATGAAATTACCTTATATCACTCAAAAATATGTATAATAGCGTACTGACATTATGAACAAATTTATTGACTTCTGGCGGAAGACCTTCAATGAACCGTTCAAGATATTTCTGGTCATATCACTGGTTATTCTGGGAATAGTCTTGCTGTTTGCTGGCCCAGAACCGGTGAACCCGGCTGCCGGCGGCGGAGAACTAGAAATCCACTTCTTCTACCTCCCCTCCTGTTCACACTGTGAAGACCAGGAGGTCTTCAACGAAAAGCTGGCCAGCACTTACCCCACCATCCACTTCACCTACCATGACACCAGCCAGACTGAGAATTCAGCCTTGCTATCACAGATGGTGACTGAGCTAGGCCTCCAGGATGAACCGGGAGTCCCGGTGACGATTTTCGGCGGGCTCGTCTTCAGAGGCTGGGAATCAGAAGCCACGACCGGCCAGGAAATCGAAACAGCCATTAAACAATGTCTGGCGGGAGAATGTCCCAAACAGGGAGACACAACACCCACCGGTGAAGCCACGCTACCCATTATCGGCAAGATAAAACTATCTGATTACTCTCTGCCCGCACTGGCGGTAATTATCGGTCTGATTGATGGCTTTAACCCCTGTGCCATGTGGGTATTGGCCTACCTCATATCTATAATCGTTACTTTGAATGATAGGGCCAGAATCTGGTTACTGGTCGGTTCCTTCGTCCTGGCCTCCGGAGTACTCTACTTCCTATTTATGACCGCCTGGCTTAATGCCTTCCTGTTCATTGGCTATTCCCGGATAATAACCATCATCATCGGGCTGGTGGCCCTGGGGGCCGGTATACTATCCGTCAGAGACCTGATAAAGACTAGGGGGGCGGTGGTCTGCAAAGTGGGAGACGAAGAGTCCAGAAAGAAGACCATAGACCGGATAAAGAAGGTCGTCCTTTCTCCCCTGACCCTGGCCACAATAGCCGGCATTGTGGCGCTGGCGTTCGTGGTAAACTCGATTGAATTCGTCTGCTCTTCAGCGCTGCCGGCTATCTTCACCCACGTTCTATCGGTCAGTGACCTTACCACGTTCCAGCACTATGCCTACATACTGCTGTACGATTTCTGCTTTATGCTCGACGATTTGATCATCTTCGGCCTGGCGGCCTTTGCCATGACTTCGAGCTTTGGCGACCGGTATGCCCGGTATAGTAAACCGGTAGGTGCGGTAACACTGCTCGCCCTGGGGGTGATTCTCCTTTTCGGCCCCAACTGGCTGCCCTGATATCAAGGAACAAGCTATCCTAGCGAAGGGATTTCTCACGCAAATCAGCGCCGGCCGGATTAGATACTACCGGCTAGTCCAGGTTGGGGTTGCTTCCATACTTCGTAGCGCTGCATGGATTCCTGGGACATGACCCCGGCGAACTTCTGTTGCCCCAACTGGATAGAGACCTTTAGTCTCTTCTTGGGTTTCTTCTCCTTGCTCACGAACTGAACTTCATCCCGGCGCAGAAAGTAGGCGTCATCACCGGTAGAAAAGACACCGACATCCCCGGCCAGCTTGCCCTTCCAGGGCTTCATAGTAAAGCCACCCGGTGTTTGGAATTCGATGATATCACCGGACTCGGCGGGTTTCGCTTTGTTTAGCGACTTGATGATGTCGTTGACCCGGTCGGTACTCTCTTTGCCCGGCTTTTGCGAAGACGCATTGGCGAAGCGCCGGTAGCGGCCAAAGCTCTGGACGCCCCAGCCCATCTGCCAAACACCAATCATGACGAAGATAGACATGCCCGCGGTGACCCCGGCAAGTACCAGGTTCATTATTGATATCACTATGTTCCACAATCCCAGAAGGATGAAAACGACCCCATCCACAACAAAACCCTTGGGACTGCGGACCGCTATCAGCCAGATTCCCTCTATCAGAAGAAAGCCCGCGAGAAATACGATGATGATGTTGAGGGGGTCATCCGCAACCGCGGCACCACCCCACACCAGATTTATCAGACCCCAGATAATGCTGCCAATACCCGCCCCCCTCAGGCTTTTGCGAATCTGTCGGTAGTCAGAAACTCTCTGCAGCTCGGCGATCTCCTGTGTCGTTACTGAGATCATCTTGCTCCTCCTT
>JAQTRN010000111.1 GCA_028711795.1 Dehalococcoidales bacterium
AGGATAAGGAGACCATCGCCACCGCCACCCGGGCGGCCGCCCGCGGCGGATTCACGACCGTAGGCTGCATGCCCAACACCAAGCCACCCCTGGATAATCCGGCTACCATAGATTATGTAAAATCCACCGCTGAAAGCGATGGCGTCATTCGCGTCTTGCCCATCGGCTGTGTTACCAAAGAGAGAAAAGGTCAGGAACTAGCGGAAATGGATAAGTTGACCGCCGCCGGGGTAGTCGGTTTCAGTGATGATGGTGACCCGGTAGCTAACTCCCGCCTGATGCGCCAGGCGCTGGAGCGCAGCCGCGACCTTAATCTGCCAATCATCGACCACTGCGAGGACAAGGCGCTCAGCGAGGGTGGCCAGATGAATGAGGGGCTTGTATCCGCCGAACTGGGACTGCGTGGTATCCCGAACGCCGCCGAGGAGATAATCGTCGCCCGCGACCTGGCTCTGGCTAAGCTAACCGGGGGATGGTTACATATCGCCCATGTCAGCACAGCTGGCTCCGTGGAGTTAGTCCGCCAGGCCAAAGAGAGTGGTGTCAGAGTTACGGCGGAGGTGACCCCCCACCACCTTACCCTGACCGAGGTGGAAGTCCGGCACTGCGGCACCAACGCCAAGGTCAATCCACCGCTACGAACACAGCCAGATATCGAAGCCCTGGTCCAGGGACTGAAGGAAGGGGTAATCGATATCATCGCCACCGACCACGCCCCCCACACACTGGCTGATAAGCAGTGCCAGTTCGCCCGCGCCGCCTCTGGCATCAGTGGTCTGGAAACCGCCTTCGGCAGCTTGATAGGACTGGTGCACAATGGACAAATCAACCTGACTACCCTTATCGCCAAAATGACAGTGGCCCCAGCCAGTATCATCGGCCAGCGGCACGGGAAACTGGGTAGTTTGGCCGCCGGCAGCGTGGCTGACATCGCCATTCTCGACCCTGATCTGGAATGGGTAGTCGATGCTCAAACTTTTGCCTCCAAAGGCAAGAACACCCCCCTCGACGACTCGAAACTCAAGGGCAAAGTAGTAGCTACCATATCACGGGGGGAACTGGTATACCTGGACAGAACGACCACGGTTGGTGAATAATACTTATCCAGACGGCAACAGGGAAAGCAGTAATCTCTGCGGCAACCTTTGCGGGAATTCTTAGATATAGTAAAGGAGACAAAATAGTTGGACAGGAACACGCAAATCCAGGCACTGAAACAAGCTCTGGCTGAGATTCCTCATCTGCGGACTCTCGGAAACAGAAACGGCGAGTTTAAATCATGGCAGGAAAAGATACGCCGCCTGCTGGAATCCGCCTACGGTAAGGAATCCGTTGAGTACCAGCGGTTTGCTAATGCCCCCGGGACTACCTTCATTGTGCGCACGGAAACCGGCCTGGAACAGGACTACAACTGGCGGCTCGATAGTTACGAGTCGGCCTTAAAGTCGTTAGCGGAGAACCCATTATAGAGAAAAGAGGGACTTCACCCTGGGAATAGAGAGGACCCCTTGACAATCCCCCTTAGTCCCCCTTTGCAAAAGGGGGAGACAAAGATTTCTCCCTTTCTTAAAGGGAGAGTAAGAGAGATTAAGGAACTAGCATGATACGGACGACAGCCACGGTAACCTCTAATGAGGCAATCCTACCCGGTATTAGCCGCAGTGGTGCCCGGACAGTACTGAGCAGTCATCTTATCTGGTTCAACTGTCCGGGAATAGCCAGCCAGGCCAGGCCGGGCCAGTTCGTCATGGTCCGTTGCGGAGACTGTACCCTGCCCCGCCCCTTCAGTATTCACCAGGTCAAAAATGACCACCTGGCCCTCTTGTTCACTGTCTGGGAGGATGGCAAAGGCACCGCATGGCTCGCTCAGCGCCAAATTGGCGATAGCGTCGGACTGCTGGGACCACTGGGTAATAGCTTTACCATAAAGCCAACCGCGAAAAACCTGCTGCTGGTCGCCGGTGGCATCGGTGTGGCGCCACTACACTTCCTCGCCCAAGAAGCCCTAACAAACGGCAAATCGGTAACGTTGCTGCTGGGCGCACAGACAGTGACTCAACTGTATCCCGAAAACCTCTTACCCGGTCGCATAAAATTGTTTAAAGCCACTGACGATGGTAGCTTCGGCAAAAAAGGTTGGGTAACCGGGCTCATCCCTGAATTCGCCGATTGGGCTGACCAGGTCTTTGCCTGCGGACCCATCGGGATGTATCGCGATATGGCGCTCAGAAAACAGCAGTTCCGGCTTGCCGGCAAGCCGGTCCAGATTTCTCTGGAAATGAGGATGGGCTGCGGCTTTGGGGTGTGCTACGGTTGCACCATAAAGACAACGAATGGCCTGAAACAAGCCTGTAAAGATGGGCCCGTGTTTGACCTGGATGAAATTCCTCCGGATGAGTTAAACCCTATCTAGCATCCGCCGTAACCGAATTCTGTTCCCCAACACAAAGCAAATCTGGCCACGGGAGGTAGCCGATATGGTAGTCACCCGGGAAATCAGCCTGCAGACCAAAGGACAGACCGACATTATTGATATAACATCCCCGGTGGCGGAGCAAGTAGCCGGGGCCGGGGTCAAGAACGGAACGGTCACCCTGTTCCTGGTTGGCTCCACGGCCGGTATTACTACCATTGAATCCGAGCCGGGAGTACTTTCCGACTTCCGGAGTATGTGGGAGCGGACCATCCCGCAAACTCTCCCCTACGAACACAACCGCCACGGTGAGAGTAATGGCCACGCCCACGTCCGTGCTTCCCTGCTCGGCGCTTCCATGGTAATACCCATCAGTGACGGGAAAATAACTCTGGGTACCTGGCAGCAGATCGTACTGGTGGACTTTGATAACCGCCCGAGGTCACGGCAAATCGTCGTGCAGATTATGGGCGACTAAACCGGCTATTTACCCTGGATCAGGGAAAGGAATTCCGCCCGGCTATCGGCGCGGCGCAGGAAAATCCCCCTGATGGCCGAGGTGATAACATTGCTCCCGGGTTTCTTGATACCCCGCATAATCATGCAGAGGTGCTCCGCCTGAATAACCACCGCGACCCCCTCGGGTCGCAGTGCATCATTGATCGCATCGGCAATCTGGGTGGTCATTCTTTCCTGAAGCTGGGGGCGGCGGGCCACGATCTCCACCACGCGGGCGAGTTTGCTGATACCGACCACATGCCCCTGGGTATTCGGGATATAACCGACGTGAGCCACCCCGTAGAAAGGCAAGAGGTGATGCTCGCACATCGAATAGAAGGGAATATCCTTAAGGATCACCATCTCACGGTGTCCCGCTTCAAAGCCCACCCGCAACTCTTCCTTGGGATCCTTATCTATCCCTGTGAAAAGTTCAGTGTACATCTCGGCCACGCGCTGGGGTGTACCCACCAACCCCTCCCGGTCCGAGTCCTCGCCAATCGCTTCGATAATAGCACTCACCGCGGTAATAATCTTATCTTTATCGAACATATTATCCCTCCTCAGGCTAGGCCCAGCCCAGCGCTTGCTCGATAGCCGTTAGATCAGGGGGCAGTTCGGTGAAAGGCTTAGCGCTCTTCAGGGCGATATCCGTATCTTTGAGGCCAGTACCGGTCACAACACAGACTACTTTCTTCTGCGAGAAGTCCGTTCCCTGACGCGCCAGCTTAACGAGCCCGGCCAGAGAAGCCGCCGAGGCCGGTTCACCAAAAATACCGGTCCGGGACGCCATCAATGTCTGCGCCGCCAGAATCTCCTCATCGCTCACCATGTCAATAATACCACCAGACTCGTCACGAGCCGCCACCGCTTTCTGCCAGCTAGCCGGGTTACCGATACGAATAGCCGAAGCGATAGTCTCCGGCTTCTCGACAATCTGATTCCGGACAATCGGCGCCGCACCCTCGGCCTGAAAACCCATCATCTTTGGTTTTGAGTGTGCTTTACCTATCCGGTAGTACTCAGTAAAACCCTTCCAGTAGGCAGTAATATTACCGGCGTTACCTACCGGTATGAACAGATAGTCCGGAGCCTCACCCAAAAGGTCCACAATTTCAAAGGCAGCCGTTTTCTGGCCCTCAATCCGGTAGGGATTAACCGAGTTCACCAGGGTGACCGGATGTTTTTCACTGAGAGCGCGTACGACCTGAAGAGCCTGATCAAAATTACCGTCAACCGAGATAATTATGGCTCCGTAAACAATTGCCTGAGCCAATTTGCCCAGAGCGATTTTGCCGCGGGGAATCACAATGATAGCCGTCAGTCCGCAATAGGCGGCATAAGCCGCCGCCGAAGCGCTGGTATTACCGGTTGAGGCGCAGATGATAGCCTTACTGCCCACTTCCATGGCCTTGGCTACCGCCACCACCATACCCCGGTCCTTAAAAGAACCGGTGGGATTACAGCCCTCAAATTTCAGGTATAGCTCCCGGCAGCCAATCTCTTGCTCCAGTTCCTTAGCCCGGACCAGAGGGGTATCACCTTCGCCGAGAGTGAATTGCGGCGTCCGGGGAGTTATAGGTAAGTAAGCTTCATAATGGGCTAAAACTCCAGTTTTCATCATTTCCTATCTACACCTCAACCCGCACGAAATTGTCTATCCGCTTGACCACTTCGAGTTGTACCATCTCTTTAAGGGCTTGCTGGACCTCTTTTTCCCGGGACGGATGGGTCATTATGATGAGCTCAGCGGTCTTAGCC
>JAQTRN010000112.1 GCA_028711795.1 Dehalococcoidales bacterium
GGAGTAATCTGCTCCAGTTCCGCCAGCGTTTCGGTATTGGCGATACTGATGTAGTCGATGTTAGCCAGCGGCTCTCGGTCGATCAGCGATTTCATCTGCTGGCGCACCTTCCCGGCGTCTTTTTCACCCTGAGACAATAACTTCTGCGCCAGCGATAGCGATTTATAGAGCACTGTGGCCGCTTGCCGCTCCTGCGGATTGAGATAGGTATTACGACTGCTCATTGCCAGGCCATCCGGTTCCCGCACCGTTGGTACCGCAATTACCTCCAGGGGCATGTTCAGTTCGGCTACCATTTTCTTGATGACTAATAGCTGCTGGGCATCCTTCTGCCCGAAGTAGGCGCTGGTTGGCTGGGCGATGTTAAATAGCTTGGCAACCACAGTAGCCACGCCACGGAAATGGCCGGGACGGACAGCGCCCTCCAGCCGCTCGGTGACCCTGGTTACCTCCACCCAGGTACTGAACTGGGGTGAGTACATGTCGGCGACGGAGGGCATGAACACAATATCAGTCCTCTCTTTTTCCAGCATGGTCAGGTCACGCTGGTAGTCACGGGGATACCGGTCGAAGTCCTCTTGCGGGCCGAACTGGGTCGGGTTAACAAAGATGCTGACAATGACGGTGCGGTTTTCCTTTCTGGCGTTTCTCACCAGGGTGAGGTGCCCTTCGTGAAGATAGCCCATGGTTGGGACAAAGCCGACCGGTCCGGTGAGTGCTTGCCGGAGCTTTTGCATCCTGGCTACTGTATCAATGACCTGCATCTCTGCTCTCTTATTTCTCGTGAATCGGGGTTGCCGGTTGTCTGGTCAGTCCGGCTAACAGGCTCTCGTCCATAGCGAAACTCTGCTGCGCGGTAGGGAACTGTCCGGCTTTGACTTCAGCGAAGTATTCGGCAATGGCGCTTGACATAATACTGGCCAGATGGGTGTACTGTTTAGCGTGCTTGGGAACGAAGTCAGTATAAGACCCGAGGATATCGTGCACCACCTGGACCTGGCCGTCGCAGTCTGGGCCGGCGCCGATGCCGATGGTGGGGATATGTAATCTCTGGGTGATGAGTTTCGCCAGGGGAGCGGGGACTGTTTCCAGGACGACACTGAAGGCTCCGGCTTCTTCCAGCGCCTGTGCGTCACGAATTAATTTGGCGGCTGCAGCCGGGGTCTTACCCTGGACTCTAAAACCGCCGAACTGATGGATCGACTGCGGGGTCAGTCCGATATGGCCCATGACCGGTATGCCACATTCCACAATCCGTTTGACAGTAGCCGCAACGGTGACGCCGCCTTCGAGTTTGATTGCCTGGGCGCCGCCTTCCTGGATAAAGCGGGCGGCATTCCGTAGGGCTTCTTCCTCACTGACGGTGTAGGTCATAAAAGGCATATCACCAATTATCATGGCGTTCTTGGCGCCTCTGACTACGGCTTTAGTGTGGTGGATCATGTCGTCCATAGTTACCGGTATGGTGGATTCATAGCCCAGGACAACCATGCCCAGGCTATCGCCAACCAGGATCAGGGGGATGCCAACCGCATCGATGATTTGGGCAGTCGTGTAGTCGTAGGCGGTGAGCATGGTAATGCGCTCACCTTTTTGTTTCATTTCCTTTATCTGATTGATATTGGTACGCATCTAACGCCTCCTTGAGAGGATAGTCTCAGCAACTCCTTTAGTGCCGGTGATGACATTGTTGTCATTGACGTAGACCAGCCGCGGAGTGTACCCACGGGCTTCGTCATCGGTGACGTGACAATAAGTAAGGATGATAACGATATCGCCTTTGACAGCCAGCCTGGCGGCAGCGCCGTTGAGGCAGATATCGCCACCATTGGCCGGGCCTTCGATGGCGTAGGTGCTAAAGCGGGCGCCGTTATTCACGTTCAGTATCTCCACCTGCTCATAGGGAAGGATGTCGGCTTCTTCCAGGAGCCTCTTGTCAATGGTGATGCTGCCTTCATAGTTGATGTTGGTTTCGGTAACATGGGCCCGGTGGATTTTGCTCTTGAGTATGACTCGCATTTGACTACCTCCTCTTAGGGTGTCAATTTGGTTGCTTTAACAGGATCTCTAGTTCTTCAGCCTGCTGCCGGTTAATTCTGCCTTTGGCTAGAGAGATGGGAACAGTCTGGCGGCCTAACTCGCGGTAGGTGGCAAGCAGGTTGGGGGCGACCGCCTGTAACGCGGTCAGATGTTTTTCTATTGTCCGAGTATCACCACGGGCGATCGGCCCGGTGAGACTTTCTGGTATGCCAGTAGTTTCGATATTGCTGATTGTCCCCTTGACCAGGGGCAGTAGTGCCTGGATAGCCTGCTGGGGTGGTACAGCGAATTCTTGCCACAGATCTGTGGCCAACTTGACCAGGGTTACCAGGTAATTGCTGGCGATGACAGCAGCGGCGTGGTAGATTACCTTGTCTTTAGCCTGGAGTACGATCCAGTGTCCTTCCAGAGCCGTAGCCAGGTGTTTCAGCGTGTCCAGGAGAGGACCTTCGGCTTCCAGCGCGAAGGTTGATCCCGGGATATTCGCTATCGCCTGTGGAACGCTGGCGAAGGTCTGTAGGGGATGGAAGGCGCCAACGTAAGCTCCCTGCTTACGGGCCGGGCCCAGAATGTCAGAGGATAGGGCGCCGCTGCAATGGACCACGCTCTGTCCCGGGCGCCACCGGATCCCGGCGGCTATAGTGGCGATTACGTCATCAGGAGTGGTGATGAAAACAAAATCGGCGGTATCGGCTACCTCTTGATTATCAGAATAGGCGCGGCAGCCATCAATGGCCTGTGCCAGGGCTTGCGCCGATACGGAGCTGCGATTGGCCACAGCAACTACGGCGTAGCCCTTTGCGTTCAGTCCTATCGCTAAGGCGGTGCCCACAGTACCCGCCCCGATGAAGCCTATTTTCATTGTCCTTTCATCTCCCCAATTCGGACTAACAAAAAACCCTCCCGGACAGACATCACCCGAGAGGGCTCTTAAGATCAACTGCAATTATCGGCCGTCTCGGTTGTATCCAATCCAAGCGACACTTGTTAACGTAATCCCGGTTCTGAGCTCACCGCCACACAGGTCGCTGGCTCACATCCCAGTACCAATTTGATTATATTTAACCAGTATCGCTTTGTCAATAATCGTACTCGTCTATTAGGCAAATTGACGGGACAGGGGGTGCGTGTTATGATTAGGCAAGTTGTTAATGGGACTTGGTTTATGGTCTATCGGGTAAGATGTCAGCACTAAGCGAGCTTTACCGGGAAATTGCGCTTTGCCGACGGTGCGAAATCGCCAAATCTCGAACCAGGGTGGTGCCGGGTGAGGGGGCAGAGAACGCCGGGATAATGTTCATCGGGGAAGCGCCGGGCTGGCACGAAGACCAGCAAGGCCGTCCTTTCGTTGGTCCTGCCGGGCAGTTTCTGGAGCACTTACTGACTTCCATCGGCCTGAGACGGGAGCAGGTGTATATTACTAATATCATTAAGTCCCGCCCGCCCAATAACCGGGAACCTTTACCCATAGAAATACAGAATTGCAGTGAATGGTTGGACCGTCAGATCCAAATAATCCACCCCAAAATGATTGTCACCCTAGGCCGCTATTCTATGGCCAGATTTTTCCCGGAGAAAAGTATCAGTAAGGTCCACGGTACGGCTCAGAAGCGTGATGGTATCATCTACTTTGCCATGTACCACCCGGCGGCGGCTCTTCATCAACAGAGTTTGCGTCAGACTATCGAGGCTGATATGCTCAAAATCACGGCGGTTCTGTCCCAGGCAGAGACGGTGGCTGAACCCGGACAACAAGCCCAACAGTTGAGTATGTTTTGAAGGAAATGAATGGCTAAACCTAGATTAAGAATTATCCCTCTCGGCGGACTTGGCGAAATCGGCAAAAACATGATGGTGATTGAATACCAGGATGACATCATTATTGTGGATTGCGGCTTTGTCTTTCCCGAGGAAGAAATGCTCGGTATTGACCTGGTGATACCGGATATTAGCTACTTGCAGGACAAACAGGATAGGGTAAGAGGTATCATCATCACCCATGGCCATGAAGACCACATTGGCGCTCTGCCATATATCTTGCCTCAGATTAACGTGCCGGTCTATTCGACCCGGCTGACTAATGGTCTCATCTCTGTTAAGCTCAAGCAGCACCGGTTACTCTCCCGGGTAAAGCTAAATGTGGTGCCCCCCGGAGGTCAGGTGACCCTGGGAAAATTCCGAGTCGAGTTCTTCTCGGTCTGCCACAGTATCCCCGATGCGGTTGGACTGATCATCTATACGCCGGTAGGGACGATTGTGCATAGTGGCGATTTCAAACTTGATTATACGCCGGTCAGTGGCAAGCCGACTGACCTTTCCCGGCTGGCCCAGCTCGGCGGGCAGGGCGTCTTACTCCTTCTCTCCGACTCCACCTATGTGACTCTGCCCGGGTACACACCGTCAGAACGGGTCATCGGTGAGGCCTTGGACCACATCATGGCTGATGCCCGTGGCCGGGTCATTGTCACTACTTTTTCCTCGCTGGTATCGCGTGTTCAGCAGGTTGTTGATGCCGCCGCCAAGCATCAGCGTCGTGTCTTCGTCGTGGGACGGAGCATGACAGACACAGTCAAAATGGCGATGGAACTGGGCTACCTCCATATCCCCGAGGGAATGTT
>JAQTRN010000113.1 GCA_028711795.1 Dehalococcoidales bacterium
GCAGCTGGACCACATGAGCGGAATGTCTCGTCAGTCGGTATTTCGGGACTGACACCCACCAAGACGTTCCAGCCGGCTTCGTGCACCTGGTTAAGGAACCGGATTCCCGGCATGCCGGTAGACATCATAATCGCCATGTCTGGATCCCCGTTTCTTGCTCTGGCAATAACGGTGGAGAAATCCGTTACCGAGGATTCAAACACGATATCACTTATGATTTCGATTCCATAGCTCTGACAGTACTTAATCATATCAGCACGATAGCTCTGATAAGCGGCAGCATTCTCGCTGATCATACTGATCTTTTTTACGTCCAGGATATCCTTTAGAGTCCGGACATAGCCTAGTATCCTCTGACCTGCCATACTCATATACGCGAATGTCCATTGAATACCCGGGCGGATAACTTCATTAGCTGTGGATACAGTGAAAGTGAAGATTTTATTAGCCTCGAATATAGGTTGCGTGGCAAATGATATGTTGCTCTCCGCTGGACCCACACACATCTTTATATCGTACATATCTTTCATCCAGAGGATACCGGCAACTCCTCTTTTCGGATCAGTTCTGGTATCGTAGTAGATGGGCTCAATCAGATATCTTTCACCACCTTCAAGAACACCACCAGACTCATTTAGCATGGTTAGGCGAATATCAAACCCGTTTCTCATCGGTAAACCAGACGCTGCATAAGACCCAGTACAAGAATTCAAGTTACCAATCCTAATGTATTTGGTTTCAGTTGTAGCCGGTGTCTGCCCAGGTGTCTGCCCCGGAGTCTCTCCTGGTGTTTCCCCTTGGGCACCACAAGCTGACATAATAGGTAAGACCACCACCAGTAGAACGAGTGAGACTGCGGCTAGCAGTGTTAACCACTTGTTTCGCTTCACTTGGATGCCTCCTCATGCATTGAGATTTACCTCACTAATGAAGCTGAAGATAATTCGATAATGCCACCTCCTTCTGAGAGTTACAAATTCTGCACAGATCGTTCAGATAAATACAAAGGGCCCAAGAACCACTCCTTTAGTGCATCTTGAGCCCTCTATTCGCAGGGATCATCTTTCCAACGGCTTTCCTGGTCATGAAAAGAGTCTCCTTGAATTAGATTATTAGTTATATCGTCAATATCTCGTTATGTCTAGAAGTCTCCCCAAATCCACCAATGTGCCAAGTAATGAGAAGATAACCTTATCGGCATCGACTATCGTGTACACTTAGGAACTGGCACAACTTTAACAAACTATTTGATTCTTTGTCAATGTTAAAATAATCATTTTACTGAGCGTAACCTTGCCAGTGCCATGATCAGCCACACAGATAATATTTTGCAGGAAGAGGAATGCAAAGGCTAAGACACTGTTGTATTACACTGCCAGATGAGTCAGGCTAGTAGCAATCAACGTCCAGCGTGGTACGCTGATGCTTCTTATCAAGCCATGTATTCAGGTAGAGTCCGACTCTCCCATACTTTTCCATATTTTGTAGCTCTGCCTAACATAGCAGTTAGCTCCTTGGAGAATATAATGAGATCTAATGCCAAGTCTAATGCCAAGTCTGATGCCGATCGCTTGTGCCTACCCTATGAGACAGCCTGGGCTAGCGCCTTCAGGATGAGGCACATTGATGTCGCCCCGGGATCCTGATGGCCAACGCTTCTCTCTGCAAGGTAGCTCGCTCGGCCTTTTTGGGCAACCATCGGAATGGTATCCTTCACCCCTTGTTCTGCGGCAACCGTGGCTTGCTCAAGGGCTTCGGCCATGCTCGCACCTCCTTTACCAGCCCGGCAGAAGGCTTCCACATACGGCGATAGGGCGTCCACCATGGTCTTTTCCCCTGGCTGCGCTCTACCTCGCTCGATAATCCCAGCCAGCCCTGCCTTCAGGACCGTCGCCATCTCAGACACGTCCAGCATCAGCTTTCCCGAAGCTTCGTTCCCGGCCTTCACGAATAACGTACCGTACAGCGCCCCACTCGCTCCGCCAACCGAAGAGATGAGCAACATACCTGTGCCCTTCAGAATGCTACCTATATCCTTGTCCGCCATAGTGGGTAACTGGCTTACTACCTTCTTAAAGCCCCGAGCCATACTGATACCGTGCTCAGCGTCGCCGATGGCGGCGTCAAGTTGTGTCAGGAAGTCCTTGTTCTCTTCAATGGCGCTGCCTGCCAGGCTCAACCACCTGATAACGTGTGCTCGAGTAAACAAGTCACACCCCCCAACGAAGAGCTGCGGTTCGGACCGGCGCATCCCAGAGATTCACCGTCTCTTCGTCCATCTTGAGTAAGGTGACGGAGCAACCCTGCATCTCCAGCGATGTGGCGTAAGAGCCGACCAGACTGCGCACTATCCTCAAGCTCTTCTTCTCACAGATCTCGGCCACCTTACGGTAGACGATGTACAGCTCAGAGCTGGGCGTTCCGCCCATACCGTTGACAAAGGCCAGCACTGGCTCGCCGGCCATGAAAGGCTCGCTCACTATCTCCACATCCACCCAACTACCCTTCGTCTCATCCCAGTCGCGGACGGTGCGCTCGTAGGCTGCATCCTCGACTATGGATAGAACGAGTGTCTCAGCGATGGCATCGGCGGACGCCAGTGGTCTCCGCTCCCTTCCCGGCTCCCCATGAATGCCGATACCAATCTCCATTTCGCTGTTTCCCAGATCAAATGTGGGCACACCCCTGGAGGGTACAGTACAGGAGGTAAGGGCAACGCCCATGCTCCGTCCCCGGGTGCCCACCCGACGGCAGAGGTCAGCCAACCGCTTCAAGTCGTACCCCTTATCAGCAGCGGCGCCACAAATCTTCTCGGCAAGAATGGTGGTTCCTACGCCACGTCGTCCTTGTGTATGCAGGCTGTCCTTCACCGCCACGTCATCATCAATCATGACGTTGGCCACTCGCAGGCCTTCAGACAACGCGAGCTCGGCCGCCATCTCAAAGTTCATCACGTCCCCGGCGTAGTTCTTGACGATGTTGAGGACACCGCTACCACCATGCACCATTCGGGTTGCCTCCAGCATCTGGTCTGGTGTTGGCGAGGTGAATATCTCGCCAGGGCAGGCGGCGTCAAGCATCCCCTTGCCAACAAACCCGCCGTGCATCGGCTCGTGACCACTGCCACCACCGGAGATAATGGCTACCTTATTACGCACCGGGGCATCAGCCCGGTAGACGAAGTTAGGCTCGAAGTGTACCTTCAATATGTCACCATGAGCGGCAGCCATGCCCTCTAAACTCTGGCGCACCACATCTTCAGGTCTGTTGATCAGCTTCTTCATAGGATCTCCTTAGTAATGCCCCGTTACAGATGATTGACCACCCGTAGCAAGATGTTATCTCATCCCAGAACAATGCTCTAGGACAGCAACAAATAACTTTGGTCAACCCAGTTGATGTTGGCCAAGGACAACTCGGTCTATCTGAATGTCCTCTATGACCCTGTTCCTGATATCGCTCCTCGCCCCATACTCAAGAACGATGCCAATATCACGACGAATGTGAGGCTCCTGACCGGCTTACCCTGTATGGTTATATATCACCCGTGACTCTGTCATTTGACCTACGTAATGCTAGCAACGGAATCCTGTAAGCCCATCCCCATAACCCATCCCATGATGTATTCAGGCAGAGCTCGACTCCCCACCCGCCTTTGTCCTTGCTCTACCGAATTCCAGAAGCTAAATAACCTATTTTCCTTCTCTCTCCCTGAATATTTTGCCAATGCTGAATGACTCGCCTATCGGTTCACCAAATGTCCAGTATTGACTCGCCGGCTGGGTAACCCATAGGAAAGGCTTTATCTTGGATACATCAGGTTCTCCGTTGGTCAGGCATACATCCGTAACGTAGGCCTCTTCAATCTGACCTACTACCATCTCATGGCTTCCCAGATTTAGGATATGTATGACTCTACATTCGAGATTCACCGGGCATTCGACAATCATCGGCGCGTTCGATAGCTTTCCATAGAATATCTCGAATTTACAGTCAGCAACTTTGTCGGTCTCTCTTCCTGAGACCAGCCCACAGTAGTCAGTCTCTTTCACCAGACCTACAGAGGGTATGTTTACCGAGAACGTGCCATTCTGCTTCACACCCTTCAGTGTATGGCGGTGGTGCTGGAACGCCACGGATAACATTGGTGGACGGCTGTTCACGATCCCACACCAGGCATAAGTGGAGAAGTTAACTTTTCCATCAACAGTTGCTCCCACGAGAACTGATGGCAAGGGGTAAAGAAGTGTGCGAGCTCCGATAGCTATCTTGGCCATGATATTTGTCCTCCGTGCATTGAATCCAAGTAACTATAATACCACGTCGTTATTGTCAGTGCATAAGATAGCACTAAGCAGTCCCGATCATTTGTTTAGAAGATAACCTCCCGTCCGCTAGAATCAGCGCCTTCTTTGCAGCGAGGAGCCGGGGGGCCGCTCCAAATGACAAACCAAGGAAATACAAAACTCGCCATGGCGTTCCGCTACGGCAATATGGCGTTTCTGTTAATATTACCCCGGAACTGGTAAAATCTGAATGAATGACAAACTCCCAGCATTGGCTTGATTCCCTAAACCCCAGGCAATTCGGGATACGGTTGGATAGAATGTTCTCTTTTCAGATTCTAAGTAGTAGCGGCGATGT
>JAQTRN010000114.1 GCA_028711795.1 Dehalococcoidales bacterium
CCCAGAGTCTACGAAGAGACCAAAGACCTGTGGCAGGAGGGTAATATCCTGCGAGTCGTAGGTAAGATCAGGCTCAGAGATGACCAGATACAGCTCAGTTGCGACCGGGCGCAACAGTACGACCCTGAAGCCCGCACCGAGACCGCAGCCACGCCTCGACAGACGACCGTTCCAACAGCTATCGGGACACCGCCGATGAATCACACCCCGGTATCCAGGCGCCGGCTGCTCATCGGCATCCGGCAGACGAGTGATGAAGCCAATGACACCGCCTTCCTGCATAAACTGGTTGACACCCTGAAAGATTTCCCGGGACAGGACGGCGTCAGGTTGCGTGTTACCAGCGAGGAAAAGATTATTCATCTGGAGTTACCCGGTTTAACCAACTACTGCCCGGAACTCCGACAGCGGCTGTTAGAGATGGTGGGCGAGGACAGCCTGACATTAGAGATTATCACAGGTAACAATGGCCAATAGCATTGATCATCCGGAGACCTCGATACCTTTGGCCGGGAACGGCGTGCCGCGGAACAGTTCGGCCTCCGGTCACCGTAAACGGCTGCGGGAGAGATTTCTTCAGGCAGACCTGACCGGTTTTCAGGACTACGAAGTCGTCGAGCTCTTATTAAGCCTGGGCACACCGCGCAAAGACTGCAAGCAACCGGCTAAAGACGCTATCAAGAGGTTCAAAAGCCTGAGAGGCGTTCTGGAAGCCTCCCCGGAGGAATTACAGCAAATCGATGGCATCGGCCCGCATAGCGCCTTCGGCATCAAACTGGTGCAGGAAGTAGCCCGGGCTTACCTCAAAGAGAAAATAGTTGACAAGCCCGTTTATCAGTCTTCCAGCGAGATTTTCGACTACCTTTACCACTCCATGCGTGGCCTCAAGAAAGAGGTCTTCAAAGTCATGTATCTCAATGCTCAAAACCAGATCATCGATACCAGCGACCTTGCCAGCGGCACCATAAACAGCAGCAATATCTCGCCGCGCGAGGTTATCGAAGGGGCCATCAGGCATAATGCTACATCCCTGATTCTGGCCCACAACCATCCCTCAGGCAATCCCGAACCGAGCCGGAGCGATAAAGACCTGACCCGGGACCTGGTCTACGCCACCAGTATCATGCAGGTCCGGGTCCTGGACCATATCATCATCGGTGATAACAGGTACTTCAGTTTCTCCGGTGAGGGACTGATTGAGAAGTACGAGCTGGACTTCTTGAACCTGAAAATGAGAGGCGTATCTGAGGCAAAGAGAATTCCGTACCGGGCGGGTCTACCTACGGATTCTCGTTAGCGAACCGGCAGCGGCACCCAATACCCGGGACTAACTTTTTCCGGCCTGTTTCGTTATCATTAGTAGTTAACGAAATGAGGAGGCATTCCATGAAGAAGTTCTTGCTGTTGCTGGCGGTGGTGTGCTCCTGCCTCGGGATCGTCGCCTGTACGGGACAGGTGGCGACTTATACCGACTCTACCCAGAAAGTGACCATCGGCGTCAATCAGGAGTTCCTGATCGCTCTCGGCTCAAATCCAACCACCGGCTATGGCTGGCAGGAAAGCCATGATAATACCATGCTGGAGCTGGTGAACAAGACCTACGAACCTTCTGACGAGTCGGAAAATCTGGTTGGCGGCGGGGGTATCGAGTATTTCCAGTTTAAGGCCCTGAAGACCGGCACCATCGAAGTAACGATGACTTACAAGCGGCCCTGGGAAGAAACGGCGGCTTCCCAGAAGACTTTCACCGTCACCATAGAGTAGTACTTAAGCCGGAACGGCGGCGCCCTCCAGAGAGAGCAATCTCCGCTTCATCTCCAGGCCGCCGCCGAAGCCACCGAGGCGACCACCGGTGGCGAGCACGCGGTGGCAGGGCACGATAATCGGTAAAGGGTTCGCCCCCATAGCTTGCCCGACCGCTCGCGCCGCCCGGGGCTTCCCCACCTGCTCAGCCACCCACCCATAGCTCCTGGTCTGCCCGTAAGGGATAAGCCTAGTAGCCTCCCATACCTTGCGCTGGAATCTCGTTGCCATCGAAAAATCGAGCGCATCGGGAAAAGTGGCTTCCTGGCCGACAAAGTAAGCACTGACGCGTGTCGCCAGATCATCCGACAGACTGGGAGACCAGATAGCCTGGTGACGGATATCGCCCAGCGCTTGCTGCGCGTCCGCCATCGTCATTTGCGGCAGCGTGACGTTTAGCAAACCACGCGGGGAGCTCATTATGCCCACCCACCCGAAAGCGGTCTGAAAAACTACGTATTCCAGCTTTTCCGTCATGAATGCCCCTGGGATAGGAAACCGGCTGCCATCTATCTCGACTCCGGTTCGATCAAACCATAGTTGCCATCTTTTCGCCGGTATACCAGGTTCAACGCTTCGGTTTCATCCCGCAGAAAAAGAAAGAAATCGTGTCCTAATGACTCCATCTGATCAATCGCTTCCGCCACCGACATCGGCTCGATGGGGAACCGTTTGACTTTGACAATATTCGGCGGCAACTCGGCGGCAGCACTGGCGATACTTCTGGGCGAGGGACTGCCTTTCTTCTTGCTGTATAGCTTACCTTTCCGGTGCTCCGCCTGCCGTTCCACGGTCGCCGCCACCTTATCGATCGCCTCCAGCATGGTCCCACCCCGCTCCTCCCCCCGTAATATGGCCCGCCGGCCCTGCACCGTCACCTGAGCGACGAACCGCTGCTGCGGCGATTTTGTCTTTTCTTCGGTGATCTCCACCTGAGATTCGATAACACTGTGCAGATGACGGTCGAGCTTATTTAGCTTCCGTTCAATATACTGACGTACCTCAGGCTGCACTTCTACGTTTTTACCGGTTATTTGTAGTTCCATCTTCACGCTCCTTTATGATTTCCCTAGAGCTCTTTAGCCAATACCAACCCCCAAACAGAGGCGGCGCCACCTGCCTTAAGGGCCGCCGCACAGGCATCCAGCGTCGCCCCCGATGTCGAGACATCATCCACCAGCAACACCTGTTTCCCTTTCAGTGTATCATCGCAACAGGAAAAAGCGCCAGTCACATTGCTGCGACGCTGGCCCACTGCCCGCGTTCTGGCTTGAGGAACGGTATGCCGCTCGCGGACGAGGCCGGCGACTACGGGTAAGGCGCTACACTTACTCAGTTCCCGGGCCAGGAGAGCGGACTGATTGTAGCCACGCTCTCTCATCCGTTTCTGGTGTAGCGGCACCGGTACCAGTACCTCGGCCGGTATGGGGTTGACTGTCAGGTACTCATCCAACATTCCGCCCAGGGTTGTCGCCAGAGCCCGGAGGTTACGGTACTTCAAATGGTGGACGGCCTGGCGGACGACGCCGTCAAAACGAAAAGGGGCACGGATACCATCGATCGCTGCCTGCCAGCCAACACAGCCGGGACACAGCACGCCGCTGACCTGCGGCCTCCCGCAACGGGGGCAGACCGGGGGGACAATCGGGACCATCGAGCGGCGGCAATCATGGCAGATAAAATCACCCTCCTTGCCACAACCCACACACCACCGCGGGAATAAGAGGTCGAGCATTATCCCTTTGACTTTATCTAATTGTGGAAAGAAGTACACCGCTACTACCCAGGGGCTTCACGGGACAGGACTGGAGCCATTAGCGCGGGCGGGAACTATGCAGTGCACCACTCATGATCGGCTCGTTAACATAAACATCGCCGTTTCTAATCTTGAGATTAAAGCCGCACTCCGGGTTGGTGCAAATCCAGGCCTTATAACAAATAGTCGCGCCTTGCCCGCCAAAATCAGATAGGGGTACTAAATCTCCGGTCTTACACTTCTGACACTTGGGGAAACTAAACTGCTCCATGAAGTCCACCTCCCAACCAGATTTAAATTCCCTGTAGTATACACTAAGCTCTAGTTATTAACAATACCCTCATCGTGTACGAGGCCCACTGTTTTAGTACACAGAGTCTCCATCAGGCACTCTCGTTCAGGACTACCGAAGCAATGCGAGAGTAAATAGCCCCCTGCCTGGTTAGCTGACTCCTCATCAGGTTAATAGCCTCCACTTTAATGACGTGAGCGGCATCGAATTTAGTACTGGTAATAATTTGCCCCAGCCTTTGCCTTTCTTCGAATGTTACCTCGTTACGCACTCGCGCCAGGGTCAAGTGAGGTGTGAATGGCCGCGACTCAGGAGGGAAATTGAGCCGGGCCAGACTGGATTCAAGGTTCTGCTGTAAACGGAGCAGATTATCCAGATCGCCGGTCACTCCGACCCAGGCCACCTGAATGCGGCTCCGGTTGGGGAAAACCCCCAGTCCGGTAACGGTCAGCGTAAAGGGAGGGATACCCTTAGCGGCTTCGGTCATCGCTCGCGTTATTTCATCAATCCTGCCGGCGACCACATTACCCAGAAATTTCAGCGTCAGGTGAATACTATACGGGTCGACCCATTTGACGCCGGGAGAGTCACCCGCTTTGAGAGCGGACTCCAGCCGGGTTAGCGCCCGCTTTAGCTCATCGGGTAATTCAATGGCGATGAAAGTGCGGATTTGTTCCACCGCTAGACACTGCCTGATTTAATGTTAAGTAATGCCACGGCATTCCGGTACAGGATTGATTCCCTGGACTCCTCTGAC
>JAQTRN010000115.1 GCA_028711795.1 Dehalococcoidales bacterium
CCGACCGGGACCGTTGATAAACTGGTCGATGATATCGAAGCTGAGCTCTATAATTTAGGTAAGACCGAGGTCCCCAGTACTGCCATTGGTGATATGGTTATGGACAGGCTTAAGGGTCTGGACTACATCGCCTATATCCGTTTCGCCAGCGTCTATCGTTCTTTCACCGATATTACCGATCTGAAACAGGCGGTCGATAGCCTGATAGGCAGCCAGGCAGAGATATCGGGGCGTGTTAGCCAGTTACCACTTATCCCTGATGATCGTCTGGTATTGTCGCGGCGGACCTATCGTCGGAAGGTTAAAGGCCCTAAGGTGGAGGCTGATCGGTCCCGGGATAACCGTATTTTATCGAAGTCAAATGCCAGAACGAGGAGTTCGAAATGAGCATGACCAATAAGTCTTCCAGAACGCCATTGAATTCACTGGACCGCACTCAAATCGCCAAGATCATCTTTGCGGCCGCTGAGTCAATGGGCATGTCAAACCGGCGTCAGATTGAACAGCTTACCAAGCAATTAATTGAGCGCCTGGAACGCCCCCAGACCCTGCCGGGAATGGAGGACCTGGTGCCGAAACACCGCCAGCCGAGACTTCAGCCCAGCGACTCTGAAATCCAGGCGATGGTGAAGGAAATACTGGTTAAAGAAGAATCAACAACAAAGCCGGAAGCGGCGCTGTCCAGAGAGGAGATTTCTGGTATGCAAACGAAAGCAAAGAGTCGGCCTAAGCCAGACATTGATCTTACGGAGAACGCTCTGCAGGTGCTGACGAAGCGGTATCTGAAGAAAAATAAGGAAGGGAAAGTCATCGAGACGCCAGCCGATATGTTCCACCGGGTAGCACGGTCAATTGCCGCTGCTGATCTCATCTATGACCCCAAAGCGGATGTCAGGCGGACCGAAGATGATTTCTACCGGCTGATGACCAATCTGGAGTTCCTGCCTAATTCCCCGACGCTGATGAACGCCGGGCGGGAGCTGGGGCAACTATCGGCTTGCTTTGTTTTGCCGATTGATGACTCTATGGAATCTATCTTTGATGCCGTAAAGTATACGGCGCTCATTCACAAGAGCGGCGGCGGCACCGGTTTTTCCTTTTCCCGCTTGCGGCCGGAAAGTGACCGGGTGGGTTCCACCGGAGGGGTGGCCAGTGGTCCGGTGTCCTTTATCCGGGCTTTTGACGTGGCTACGGATGTTATCAAGCAGGGGGGGATGCGCCGTGGCGCCAATATGGGTATCCTTAACGTGGAGCACCCCGATATCATGAGGTTCATTACGGCTAAGGAAGACCCGGCCGTGCTGACCAATTTTAACATTTCGGTGGCGGTGAACAGTGAGTTTATGGAGGCGGTGAAGGCTGGCACCGAATACAATCTGATAAATCCCCGCACCGGAGAAGTCGCCGGCAAGCTCAACGCTAAAGAGGTATTCGATAAGATGGTCGATATGGCCTGGAAGACGGGCGACCCGGGCATTGTCTTTCTCGACCGTATCAATGAAAAGAATCCCACCCCTAATTTGGGTAAAATCGAAAGTACCAATCCTTGTGGCGAGCAGCCCTTGCTCCCTTACGAGTCGTGTAACCTCGGCTCGATCAACCTGGTCAAGATGTTACGGGAAACCGACGGTGCTATGGTGGTTGACTACCCCCGGCTGGTCAGGGCGGTAAAAATGGCGGTGAGGTTTCTGGATAATGTCATTGATATCAACAAATTCCCGTTGCCCCAGATTGAGGATATGACCAAGCGGACCCGGAAGATAGGGTTGGGGGTCATGGGGTTTGCCGATATGCTAATCCAATTGGGTATCCCCTATGATTCGGAAGAAGCGCTGCAACTGGCGGCTGATATTATGCGTTTCATCAATGATGAGGCGGCTAAAGCCTCGGTACAACTGGCTGAGGAGCGCGGTGTTTTCCCCGCCTTTGCCGGCAGTGTCTATGACGTGCCCAACGGTCCCCGGTTGAGAAACGCCACCTGCACTACTATCGCTCCCACTGGCTCGTTGAGTATAATTGCCGGTTGCTCCAGTGGCATCGAGCCGCTTTTCGCGCTGAGCTATGTCCGCAACATTCTGGATGGCGCACAACTGATCGAGGTGAACCCATATTTTGAGTCGGTGGCCAGACAGCAAGGCTTTTATTCCGAAGAGCTGATGCGCCAACTAGCCGATGGCGCCCGGCTTCATGACATTGCGGAGATACCTGACGAGGTCAAGCGATTGTTTGTTACCGCTCATGAGATAAGTCCGGAGTGGCATGTGAAAATGCAAGCGGCATTCCAGCAGTCCACTCAAAACGCCGTTTCCAAAACGGTGAATTTTCCGCAGGAAGCGACCCCCGAAGACGTAGCCAAGGTGTACCGGTTGGCCTATGAGCAGGGGCTCAAGGGGATCACTACCTACCGGGATGGCAGCCGGCAGGCTCAGGTGTTGACTACGGGTAAGGCGGCCACCAAAGCCGAAGGCGTGGCTACCGGTCTCACGCCACGGAAGAGGTCCAAGGTGACTACCGGCTGGACGGAGAAAGTGACCACCGGCTGCGGGAATATCTATATCACCGTCAACTCGGACGAGCAGGGGATCTGCGAGGTCTTCTCCCATCTGGGTAAAGCTGGCGGCTGTGCTGTCGCCCAACTGGAAGCCACCTGCCGTCTCATTTCGCTGGCGCTGCGGTCGGGGGTGGATGTCGCCTCAGTGGTAAAGCAGCTACGCGGTATCCGCTGTCCCTCGATTGCCTGGGAAGATGGGAAATCGGTGCTTTCCTGTGCCGATGCCATTGCCGCCGTGCTGGAAAGGCACATCGTTGGTACTGAGGAAGATAGGCCCAAATTTCAGGACTACGGCCTGGCGAAAAACGTGGCCGGCCAGTGTCCTGACTGCGGCGGCCTGCTGGTGTACCAGGAGGGCTGTTTTATCTGCCCCAACTGCGGCTACACCAAGTGCTAGATCATTACCCGGACACTTTGAGTAGTTCCCTGGTTCTATGCTATATTTCTCTCAATCGATGGGGGTAGTAAAACTATGCCCTCTGTAACGTACTAGGCTAACTATAAGGAGGTGAGGATGCACAGAATCTGACAGGGTTACTGTTGTTGATCAAGGGGACCAAAAGGAGTGTGTGATGAAGAGGAACAAACTACTAGCCTTGGTAATTGGCATCTGCTTAATAACAACATTATTGATAGTGCCTTTCCTGTCTGCCTGCGGCACCCGAACAGAAACGCCGGCAGAGACTCCGGGGGAAACATCGGGGACAACACCAACGCCGTCAACGGCTGTTAAGACGGTTAAGATCGGGTTCTTGTGTGCGTTTAGTGGCAGCTATGCTGTCTCAGGCCAGCCTATACGGGACGGGGCGATGAATGCGGCGGATATGATCAACGGGGCCGGTGGGTTTACCGTGAACGGACAGCAATACAAGCTGGAAGTAATCCCTTATGATACGCGTACTGACCCCAAAAGAGCCGTAGCTGGAGCATTATACCTTCATGAATTGATCGACGCTAAGATGCAGTGCGGCCCATACAACAGTCTGTGTCTGTTGCCTGTCCAACCACTATATGAGACATGGAAGGTCCTGAACGTTTCAGCCACAGCGTCCCTGGTAGCCGTCAGGCCGGGTATTGAATATACCTGGGGAGTAACGTCCAATGGGAATATGAGGATGTCAGCTCTGGCGGCTGGTATTGTCGGAATGGAGGCTAAGACGGTTGGTTTGATGTCGGAGAACACAGAATACGCACAGGACAGCCGTCGTGCGATGCTGGCCGAGCTTAATAAAAAGGGGATAAAAATTACCTCCGATGAAATTACGGATTCCTCGGTTACCGATTTCAGTACGGTAATTGCCAGGGTTAGGGCTCAAAATCCAGATGTCCTTTGCCCTATTTATTCTGGCGGCCCGGCTATCCTGTTAGCCAAGCAGGTTTACGAATCCGGCTGGCGGGTCCAGATTGCCGGCTCCCCCGAGTTTGCCGGCGATGAGTTGTACCGAGTTATCGGTCCTGGCGGTGAAGGGATAGTCTCGGTCGCCGCATCTTTCACCTATTACCAGCTTACCGGTGGAACATTGAAGCAGGCGGCATTAGATGGGATGGGAACAAACATCGCGAAGATACAGCAGATAGCCGATACCTTCGTGAAGAAATACGAGCCCAAGGGTCTGTCTTCGAGTTTCTTCGGTTATGAATCCATCGCTTCATTCGTTGAGGTTATGCAGAAGGCTGGTACTGTTGACGACTCGGTGAAACTGCGACAAGCTTATATGAACATGGAATTCGACGGCGCTGTAGCTAAGATTAAGGCTCTGCCCACTCATTATTGGACCGTATTCTTACCGGTATCGCGGTACCATGAATCGACTGTCGGTGCGGATAAATATGATATGCTGTTCTATGTGACACACACCGATGACCTGCAACAGAACTGGGTAACGACTGAGATCACAAAAGTCGACAAGATTCCAGAGATCAGAAAGATGAGAGGGTACTAGGGCAAGACTCAATCTACAGGCTAGCAAAGTGTCTTAGGCTGAACAGAAAACGGAGTCATACAGGGGGTAGCGATCGCTACCCCCTGTCTGACTCCGTAGAAA
>JAQTRN010000116.1 GCA_028711795.1 Dehalococcoidales bacterium
ATTCCATGGCGCGTTCCCGGACATTTTTCCCGTGTAAATAGGCTATTCCGTATTCCGTGACCACATAGTGGACATCACCCCTATTCAGAGTAACACCGGCCCCTTCCTTGAGGAAAGGGACTATCCGGGACACGCTATCATTTTTGGCAGTTGATTGGATAGCCAGTATGGTCTTGCCATTACGCGAGAGAACAGCGCCTCTCATGAAGTCCGCCTGCCCACCAACACCACTATAGAAAGTGTTACCGATGGACTCAGCCGTCGTCTGGCCGGTCAGGTCTATTTCAAAGGCGCTATTTATTGAAGTCATATTCTCGTGTTGGGCGATAACCAGCGGATTATTGGTATAATCGACAGTCCTCAACTCTACGGTCGGATTATCGTTAATATATTCATAGGTGGCCCTCTTGCCCATACAAAAAGCGGCTACTGTCTTACCGCGGTTGATGGTCTTCCTGGAGTTATCGATCACCCCTTTTTTCATCAGGTCGATAATAGCATCATTGAGAAAATCGGTGTGCACGCCCAGCGACTTCTTGCTATCAAGATTACGGATAACGGCATTTATCACGCGACCATAACCTACCTGGATGGTATCTCCATCCCGGATCAGTTGGGAGACATACTTACCAATTCTCATGGCTGTCTCATCCGGTTCCCCGATTTCGAATTGTAGTAGTGGTTCATCATAGGGGATGACGAAGTCAACATCCTTGATATGGATGAAACCATCGCCATGGACCCGGGGCATTTGCGAGTTGACCTGGGCAATAACGAGCGACGCAGTTTCCGCAGCGGCTTTGACAATATCGACACTGATACCCAGGCTCATGTAGCCGTGTTCATCGGGTGGCGATGTTTGTACCAGGGCAACATCAAGCGGAACAATAGCCCGAAAGAATAGGTCCGGCACTTCGGAGAGAAATATCGGCGTATAGTCGGCAATACCCCGGTTGACCGCATCCCGAGTGTGGTCGGCAATAAAGAAGGAGTTGTGACGGAAGTGCCGCTTTAGCTTCTCGTCCGTGTACGGGGCAGCCCCCAGAGTCCATACCTGAAATACCTCGGTATCGAAAAAAGCTTTGGGGTGAGATTCAACATAGTTGATGAGGCATTGCACCAGATATTGAGGTTCACCGCACCCTGTCCCGATAAAAATCCTGTCTCCCCGGTGGATGCGGCTGAAAATCTCCTCTTCCAGAGCGAACTTTTCGGGATAAAGCTCCGTTAGTTCGTAGAACTTACCGCTCTTCTCTCCTAATTTCATGTCTGCCTGCTCTCTCATTACCTTCAATTCCGTTCAGGTAATAAAGGGAGAAATTCCATATACTCTTATCTGAAACAGGACCAGTAGTCCTTCAGATAATTCTTGACTTCCCTAACAACCTTCTTGGTATCGATTAAGACCCGGTCCGTCTTCAACCGTGACGGAATCGGCCGTGGTTCTTCGACATCCAGCTTCATACCAGCCAGTCCAGAAATTAGCGCCAGCCAGACATAAGGCAAAGCCTTCTGGTCATACCCGGAAGCGATAAGGTCGATCACCTTCCCATCACATATCCGGGCCATTTCCCGGACTTTGTCCCCGATCATCCTGAAGCCTTTTACCGGCAGTCCCAGGCTGGTCAACTTATCATTGAAATATGGATCCGACCCTCCATTACGAATGATTATCTGTGGTTTGAACTCTTTGACCAACGGCTCCACTAGAGATTCAAAAACCAACTGGTAGGAATCGTAGCCAGCCTCGACGGGTAGGGGAACGTTGACCGTAAAACCCGTGCCCCGATCCCGGCCAATCTGACGCGCCAGACCCGTTCCCGGATATAGTGTCCAGGGATCTTGATGCAGGTCAATAAACAGTACTCTCGGTTCATCATAAAAATAGTCCGAGGTCCCATTGCCAGCGTGGGCGTCAGTGTCCAGGATAAGTATCCGCTCTAACCCGTATTTATCCATCAGGTACCGGCCACAAAAAGCGACGTCGTTATAGATACAGAAACCTTCTCCGTAGTCAATCTTGGCATGGTGCATCCCACCGCCGAGTGATATTATCTTTTGGTATTCGCCTTTTTGAACGAGGTCGCAGGCCATCTTGGCCTGGCCGATAATCAGCCGGGCGGTTTCCTCCAGTTTACCTGGCTTGCTAACCGGCAGGTTATCACCGCTGTGGAATTTGGGGAAGCCGAATGGGCGGGGAAGACCCAGATGAGCGGCCCGGAAATACTCTTTGGTAAAATCGATGTAGTCTTTCTGACAGATCAAGAGTAGATCTTTTTCCGTCGCCGCTCTTGCCTTCAGGATTCGGTAGTTGTCATCGGCAGTCAGACTATTCTTAAGAAACTCGGGGAATAACTGGTAGCGATCACCGCGAAACGGATGTCCCGGCCCGAAATCGTACTCTTTTAGTTCTTCCCGATAGAGAATTCCAACAGGCATATTGACACCTTTGCTGGAGTGTACTTAATCTGTCTCAGTATAGCATTCTCGCCGTGTGAGGGTCTAGTCGCCGGTAGAGTACTTCCGGACAAATAGATGGGTAGATGCTGACACTTACTGGTAGTCTTAATGATTAGGTGATATCATAAGGGAATATGTTTAGCAGGGATTCAAAGTGTCGTTAAAGCTGACCTTTCTGGGCGCCGCCGGCAATGTCACTGGTTCGCGCTATCTACTGGAGATAAATCACACCCGGTTGCTTGTGGACTGCGGGCTGCATCAAGAAAGAGAGTTGCGTGACCGGGACTGGGCACCATTTCCGGTGCCGCCGAGCACCATAGATGCCGTTCTCCTGACACATGCTCATGTCGATCACTGCGGCCTGCTGCCCAAATTCGTGCGGGATGGTTTCCGGGGTAGAATTTACTGCACGTCAGCCACAGCGGAACTGGCTGAAATAATACTGCTGGATGCCGCTCACCTGCAACAGGAAGATGCCGAGTACAAAAAGACGAGGCATCAGCGGGAAGGCCGGAAAGGGCCACATCCTTATGATCCGCTGTATACCGCAGACGATGCCCGGGCCTCCTTTCCTCTTTTCTCGCCGGTGGAGTATGGCCAGACCATATCGCTGGGCGAGGGAATTAGAGCTACGTTCTATGACGCCGGTCATGTACTTGGATCAACTATGGTTAAACTGGCGATCGGTCACGGGAAAGACACGAGGACAATTGTCTTCTCCGGTGATATTGGACGCTGGGATAGACCGATATTACAGGACCCCACCACCTTCGATAATATTGATTATATTCTAATGGAATCAACTTACGGCGACCGACTGCATGAGGGGCCAGCGGATATCAGTGATAAACTGGAAGAAATTATCAATGCTACCCGCCGGGCTGGCGGCAATATTATCGTACCCAGCTTTGCTCTGGAGAGGGCACAGGAGATACTTTACTATATGAATAAACTGCTGCTGGCCAACCGGATACCGCATATGATGGTGTTCCTGGACAGCCCGATGGCCATCAATATCACTGAGGTGTTTAAGCGCCATTCAAAACTATTTGACAATGAGATGGTGGGACTCATCAAAGCGAAAAAATCACCCTTTGATTTCCCCGGGCTGAAGCTCGTCCAGACAGTCGAAGAGTCTAAGGCAATTAACCATATCATCGGAACAATAATGATAATTGCCGGTTCGGGCATGTGTACCGGCGGTCGGATAAAGCACCACCTCGTTACCAACATCTCACGGCATGAAAGCACCATTCTATTCGCGGGTTATCAAGCAGTTGGTACTCTGGGCCGGCAGATAGTCGATGGTGCCGCAGAGGTGAGAATACTGGGCAGACGATACCCGGTACAGGCAAAAATCGTTCAGATGCACGGTCTGTCGGCTCACGCCGATAAAAATGATCTCTACCGATGGCTTTCGGCACTGAGCAAGGCCCCGAAACATCTTTTTGTGACTCACGGTGAGGCAGAGGTGGCCAGGCGAGTTGGTGAATATGCTAAAGAGAAAACCGGGTGGGAGGTCTCGGTCCCGGAATATGGGACAACAGTATCATTAGATTGATGAGGAGGGTGAAATGGAACGCCGGTATGAGATAAACGAGTTAGCCAAGGAAGAGTCCTGGCGCATGTTCCAGATAATCGGGGAGTTGGTCAGTGGTTTTGACAACCTGGCGGGGATAGAACCGGCCGTCACTATCTGGGGTTCATCCCGGCTCAAAACCGATGAAAAACTCTATGCACAGACTCAAGAGATTGCCCGCCGATTGGGGCAACTCGGGTTTTCCATCGTTACCGGTGGCGGCCCGGGTGTCATGGAGGCAGCCAATAGCGGTGCCCTGCAAGCTGGTGTGACTTCTGTTGGCCTGAATATTGAGCTACCCGAAGAGCAGACCTGCAATGCTTTTAGTAACAAATCGATGACGTTTCACCACTTCTTTGTACGCAAAGTGATGCTGGTAAAGTATGCCACCGCTTTTATCGTCATGCCCGGTGGGCTGGGCACACTGGACGAACTAACCGAGATACTGGTCCTGATACAGACCCATAAAGTGAGACCCTTCCCGGTAATACTGTTCGATAGCGGGTTCTGGAAAGGGTTTCTGGACTGGTTACAGA
>JAQTRN010000117.1 GCA_028711795.1 Dehalococcoidales bacterium
CCCTCGCCAAGGTCTAACCGTAAAGCCAGGGCGTCAGCCGTCAAGTCAAGACTTGGCGCTGCCAGCCCGGCCCGCCACACGCCGCCGGGAGTGGACAGCCAGCCATAATCGCCATAATGAGCGATGGCCAGGCCATACTCGCTCGATAGACTGAAGGGCACGGGTTCACGCCACAGACTGTCAGTGAATCCAGTACCCAGGACCGAATGCGACCAGAAAGGGCGATTATAGGCCTGGGTACCGGTGAACTTCTCGATGAAAAAGCACCGGCAGACATCCGGTTTGTCCATAAAGGCCCGGTGGAATTCAAAGCCGGCGCTGGCCGGGGCGGAAGCAAACTCTTTGAGGGCCGACCAGGTACCGGCGGCCACTTCGCCGCCATCGCCGTAGACCAGCGACCACAACTTAAAGTTGCCGCTACTATCTTTGCCGGTGACAAACAGACACCAGTCACCGTCAAAAATCGCGGCTACTCCGGAGAGGTCGCCGGCATTCTTGTCCCAGGCAGCTTTGTCCTGCCATTGGCCGGCAACGTGCTTCTTGACATACAGGGTAGACTGGTCGGCAAAAAACAAGGTCAAACCCCCATCGGGCTTATAAGCGGCGGCAATACCATATATGGCCGTAGTCGGGGAATAGTCAATCAGTTCCGGGCCTCCCCAGTTTACGCCATTATCGATACTCTTTATCCGGTAGATAGCCCGGTCGCTCTTTATCCAGAAAATACTTACCTCAGCCCCCAGCGAACAACTCGCCACGATAACGACATCGTACTGGTTACAGTAAGTCCACTGACTGAAATCCGATTCCGGTCCCGGGTCAGCCACCCGCTGCCGGTACAGCTTCCTGGAGTCAGCCGGTGGCGTTACTCTCACCCGGATGAGAGAGCCGTCTCCCGGGATAGTCAGGGCATGGAAGTAGTCGTCCTCAACGCCGGTGTACAGCCTCTCCCAATCCAATCGGACAACGCCGGCAATGCGGTTGCTGGCCTCGACTTTGACGTAGGGAATACGGCTGGACTCCTTTTGTGCGGTTAGCAGGGTTGGGGTCAAACTTCTCATGGCTCTGGCTGCCCCTCACTTTGTTCGCCTTTCTGGTCGTGGACATAGTCTTTTCCCCAGAAGAGATGTCCGGCGGAGTATCCCAGCGCAAACACCAGGAGAAACCAGAAGATGAGTTCCCAGAAACAGTGCCCCACTACCGCCCCCACGGCCACCAGACCAATAATCCAGATACCTTCCAGTTTGTGCCAGGCATCTCGCAGAATATATGTCCAGGGACGACCCCCCAATCTCGACCACAACACTTTGTACCAGTCCATCTATTTTCTCCTGGACCCATGGCTAAGGTCCGTAATCCGTTGTCCGGGAAACGACTGGGTGGTATGGCTGGTACAAGGAACCGATTCTAATCCGATTCCGCCTTCCCCGCCGTTTGAGTTCCTGCTTGAAGTAGTGGAGTTTCTCTTTTCCCCAGGCCAGGAAGTCCTTAGCCGTGATGTCGCTACCCACATTGACCCGGTTCACGGCATAGATAGCCCATTCCACGGCGGCATAGCCGCTGGCGCCGGTAGCTATCAGGTCTTCGTGTTGGACCGGGATAGTAGAGCTGGAAGCATCCAGGGTGTGGAGCTTCCCGTAGTAGATGCCGGCATCAGAGCCATCCGGGATTTCATCGCCCAGTAACGTCACCGTATCGCCCCACAGCGAAAAACGCTGGTACCGCGCCGGGAAATCGCCCACCGGGTATTCCACCGCTACCACCATAACCCGGTTCGTTATGGTGGCGATATCAATCTCCCTGGAACCGCCCGTGGTCGCTTTGGTTGTCCGCTGTTCACAGGGAATTACCTCTGAGAAATCCTTGACAGCATGAGCAATATGCCGGTCCAGCTCGTTATCCGTCCAGCGGTGGTTTTCAGTATCCTCATCGTGAAGGTCACGCCTGACCAGAGCCCTCATCTCTTCCAGATTCATATCATTTTTACCTCAACTTCCGGACCTCAAGTCGGTCCAGCCTGGTACAGGGCAAGCCTTCATCATGCCGGCATAGTTCGATTTCACAGAATGAGATCTCCTCGTCATCTCTACCCTCATTAATACTGACGGCGCGAGTGCTCAGCCCTCTGGCATAGTCCATCAGCGCCAGGGCATCGCTATCGCTATCAAAGTTTAAGTCCAGTCTGACCCGGTATTTCATCGTTACCACACTCCAAAGAGATGTTTTTCCCGATCAAAATGCCGACTAGCCTCGAATTGAGTGATCGGACGGTTATAAATCCGCAACCGGGCGATCCGCCCATCGAAAGTATAGGTAGTGGCGGTCCTCTTCAGGGCGCCAACCGTGAGACGGGTCAGGCCGGTCGATGAGTAAGACAGGTTACCGCTTCCTCGAGGCGAGCCATTAAGAAACCATTGGACATCGAGACCCTTCTTGACCACGATAACGTGTCCCCAGGTCTGTGTTGCCAGCTCCGGGGTCATGTCCACACTACTATAGTCAGTCCCATTGCCGGCATACAACTGGAACGTCCCGGAGTTAGACCACCAGGAGTAAGTCATCTGCGCCCCGTTGGCCGAATCACTGGTGTTGACTATGCCGCCGATTCCGGCATCGCTGTTCCGGTAAAGCCATGCCTCAAGGCTCACATCGGTCCTCAAGTCCAGACTGGGACTGGCGCCAAGGTCCACACAATCATCCCCGCCATCAAAACCCAAACACCAGAGGCCACCGGGCAGCCTGAGCCAGTTAGCCCCGGTGATGAGACCTTTATGGCCGTAAAGACTACGGTCGTGCCCGGTAGGGCCGCCACCCGGCGGCCCTGAAAGATAGAGAACGCAGCCGGGCCCAGGAGGATCAAATACCAGACTATCGATATCTAGTGAAGTTTTCACCGGTTCACCTCATGAAGCCGAGTACTTTACCCTGACATAACTCGAATTCTTAATTCGGGCCCGTCCCTGGGCAACCTCATCACACTGGATTACCAGCCTGACTTCAAAAGGCAGAGAGTTGAAATCAGCTACTGGTTGAAAGCGACCGCTACGACTTTCTTCGACGTAGGTCGTACCGATATCGGCCTTGATCACAGCGCTGTGAAGGTCTACCCAACTGCCACCTTTGTTTCTCGCCTGCCACTTATAGGTCAGGTCAGCGGTCGCCGACGAGACTGCCCGGAAAGCCGCCGACAGGCCGAACTCGACCTCGATCAGTGGCCCCAGCGCCGGCGGCTTAATGGTGACACTTTCGACCGCAACGTCAACTCCCGCCGCCGCTGTGTCCTTCTCAACCGACCACTGGATACCATCCGAGCTCAGGTCGCCCCGGGCGAAAGGATATTCCATGTGCTCAATAACCGCCAGTCCCATACGCTCCTCCTTCGTTATTAGTCCTGCACCCCGATAAGAGCCGCGGCCTTGACCGAACTGAACAGCGCCAGGGAGACATACCACTTGACCCTGGTCCGGGTGGCATCCTTGGTTTCCAGCGACCCAACCGGCTCCACTGTCAGGTGGCCCGGGCTGGTCAGACCGCATAGAGCACCCTCCCCAAACTGAAGAGCGTAAATAGTAGAACAGGTACCGCCGGTGGTCCCGGTCTCCACACTATCCGCCAGAGTATGAGTATCGAGAATCCAATCGTTAACGCCAACCGGGATACCATTCCAGAACTGGATAAAGTTGCCCCAATCGTCCCGGTCGGTATCCATCATACCCCCGGCCGCCCTGACCAGGGCGTTCAGTTTCCGCCTCGACCGGCGGCTCATGAGCAACATATCTGGCTTGCCACCCTTGACCACGTCAATGACCTCGTCCAGCTTAGCCAGGGTCAGCGTCGCCCCGGTAGCGCCCATGGGGATTACCTGGTCACCGGCGGTAGCGGTATCAATCAGCTTCTTCAGGCCATCAAACTGCTTGGGGCTGGATGTGGCATCGCCATAGACAAATATTTCCTCAAACTTGTTTTTTAGCGCCTTGGCCTTAAGCTCGATTACCGCCGCCTCCAGGTCCTGGACATTGCTGCGCGTTGACTTGAGGAAGTTGTCCACATCGGCATCGCCACCCATGATCTTCAGGTTAGCCGTTTTCTGCTCAAAGGTGGGGGTAGACTCATCCCAGGTATCGCCGACATCATAAAAGTCGACATCGGGCAGGGTCTTTTCCTGGTTATAAGTCAGACCATTACCGGCAATCTCAACGAAAGGCAAACGCTGCAGGATAGGTGAATCTTTAACGATAGTCTCCACTACTCCCTGAAGTAGGAGATCATTTGATAGCTTAGCTGCCTCGGCCAGTGTTAACGCCATTTATCCTTTACCTCCAATCGCATATTGAATCTTCTCACGCGGGGACAATCCGGAAAGCCTGAAACCCTGGCGCGGCGGAGCACCCGCTGGGACTTTGGTGCCGGCGGCTTCCGCCTCAATTCCCTGTCTGATCCGGGCAACAAAACCCCTGGCTTTCTCCAGAGACTCATCGACCTGGCCAATAGTATCCCCGGTTATCAATTCGGGAAGCACCCCGGGATTGGCCCTCGCTACTATAGACTTATAACT
>JAQTRN010000118.1 GCA_028711795.1 Dehalococcoidales bacterium
CTGGCGGTCTCTAATCCACTGATGGCAATCTTCCGGGCCGTTGGTATGGGGATTGGGGTTGGTTCCGCATCCCTGGTCTCCCGGCGTCTTGGGGCCGGGAAGAGGGAGGAGGCGGACCGTGTGGCCGCCGGCGCCATTACCCTTTTCCTGATGGTAAGCGCTCTGGTGACCCTGCTCTGTCTCCTGAACCTGACGCGCCTCTTGCGGTTGTTTGGCGCCGGTGAAACAGTCCTGCCTCTGGCGAAGAGCTACATGATTGTTGAGACCAGCTTCATTGCCCTGGACTTCCTGGTGATTGTCCTGGCCGAACTGGTCAGGGTTGAGGGCAACCCGGTGCTGGCCAGCGTCGCGATGATTACCTCCGGGCTGATGAACTGCATCTGGGACCCGATTCTGATATGGGGGTTCGGCCCCTTCCCCAGGCTGGGTATCGCCGGGGCGGCCGTCGCCACTTCGGTCGGTCGCGGCATTGGAGCATCAATACTGATCGTATATCTGATGTCGAGCCGGTCAAGCTACCGATGCAAACTCAGCTATTTCAAACCCAATTTTAAGATAGCGGCTGACATCTACCGCGTGGGCGCCTCGATGACTCTGAGGATTACCGCCGGTTCGGTATCGCAGATACTCGCCTCGATCACGGCATCATCTTTCGGGGTTGTACCTCTGGCGGTGGTCGGCGTCCTCTTCCGGGCCTCCAGCTTCGCCTTTACGCCCTGTATGGGGCTGGGTCAGGGAGTATTGCCGCTGGTGGGCTACAACTATGGCGCCAAGAAGAAAGACCGCGTCGGGGAGGTTGTCATCAAGGCCGGGATAACTGGCTTCACCTGGGGTGTATTGTGCTGGGTGGTGGCCATGCTCTTCGCAACTCAGGTCATGTCGATATTCAGTACCGCACCAGACTTCCTGGCCGCGGCGGTACCGGCATTACGTATCTATGCTCTCGGCTACTTTACGGTTGGCCTGCAGACGATACTGAGCTTCTTCTTCCAGGGAATCGGCAAGGCGTTACCTTCCCTGGTGGTGACCTCTTCCCGTCAGCTTATCTTCTTAATACCGAGCATCCTGATTTTTCCGCGCCTGTTTGGCTTAACGGGACTGTGGGTAGCTTACCCCGTGGCCGATACCCTGTCACTCCTGCTCACGGTGGTCTGGTTGAGCGTTGAGTTCCGCCATCAGGGGATCCCTTTCCGGCTACGGAGCAACCCGGTAGCTGTACCGGAAACGGTAAAAGATTAGCCCGGCTAATGGCGGTCTCTAAGGCCGATCAGTGGGTCTGCCCACCCGTACCGGCTTAGTCTCGTTATGTTACATCATTTCCGAGCGAATTTCATCAGGGTTCTGTTCCCCCGCTCCATTTTAGCGAAGGTGCGGGCGACTTCACCGACATAGATGTCACCCCGTGAATCGACGGCAATCGTATGCGGCGCCACAAAAAGGCCGCCTGCCTGGTCCTTACCGTCACTCCCCCAGCGGGCCAGGAGTTTGCCCTTAACATCGAAGATGCTCACCCGGAGACCCAACTCCGAAACATATACCGTGTCCGCCGCGTCAATAAAGACCGCCGTTGGGCGGACTACGTCAGTCCATTGGGAGACGAATTTACCTTCCGTATCAAACATCTGGATGCGGTTGTTTTCGCGGTCGGTAACCCAGATGAGCTCTCGCCGGTCCACCCAGACACTGTGGGGCAACCGGAACTGCCCCGGAGCCGTACCCGGTCCTCCCCAGGAGAAGAGCAGCTTGCCATCAGGTGCGAACTTGTGGACCCTGGCATTACCATAGCCATCGGCTACATATATCTCACCTTTCTTGCCGAGGGCCACCCCGGTGGGGCGGTTGAAGGGCGGACCGCCGTGAGTGATGGTGGCGAGGCTGGCGTGGAGGTCTGATTGCTGGCGGTAGCCGGTGTCTGAGGGCTGGTCCTTAGTACCCAGCAGCCGCAGTAGCTTGCCCTGGGCCGTAAACTGTGAGACGGTGTGGTTACCGTCATCGGTGCAGTAGAGTGTACCGTCAGGGCCAGTGCAACTGCCATGAGCGCGCTTGAAAAATCCCTCTCCCCAGGACATTACGAAGTCACCATTACGATTGAAAACCACAACCGGATGTTCACTCCGGTTCAAGACGTAGACTCTATCCTGCTTGTCCACGGAGATGCCGCAAACATCAGGGAAAGACCATCCCGCAGGTAGCTTTGCCCAACCATCGACCAACTCATACCGATATTCTCCCGAACCGTACATCATTATTTTACTGTCTCCTTTCGTCTCCAGTTATTCCGGGCAACTTAAACAGTCGACGGAAATCTGACATCATACTTTTCTGACACTGACAACAGGTTACGAATTGTTCCCTCGGGCAGGGGGATGCCAGTCCGGGAACGCTGGTTAAAAGCCCGCTGCTCCGGCTCGCCGGGAACAAGTATCTCACTGAAACCTTCCGCCCTGGGCAGCGCCTTAACGGCGTCAATAAGGTCGTCGATATTCTCCTTGTAACCCTCGACATCAGTGAAGGTGCTGATGTCTATGGCGGCGACTACCCCGTTCTGCACGTTCTTCCGCACGTAGTTAGGGCGTACCCCGATGCCTGGCCCCGTCTGGCCGGTGGTACTCGGTCCTATCTCACGTCCCAGCAAGGTCGGCCCGATCAGCGCATTGCCGGCCATGATGCTGGATAAACATTCAAACATAATCGCCAGTCCGGACCCCTTGGGACCGCCGACGGGCAGCAGGGCCTCCACCTTCCTGGGATCAGTGGTCGGTCTGCCGTCTTTACCCAACCCCCAACCCTCGGGTATCAGCACATCCTTGTCCACTGCCAGCCAGATTTTACCGCCGGCGACCACGCTGGTCGCCATGTCCAGGTTTAGCGGAAGGTGCTTCTTTGCCGGGACAGCGATGGAAATCGGACTGTTGTGCACACCGGTTGTTCTGGCACCGTAAGGAGCCATGTTAGGCGGACTGCAGACAAATAAGATACCCGCCAGGCCTTCCTCAGCGATCATTTGTGTATAGAACCCCAGGGCGCCCTGGTGTGTCAGATTACGTATCAACACCCAGCAGATACCCACTTGCTTTGCCTTTTCCACCACCCGGTGGACTGCCTGGATGGTGACCACCGGACCCAGAGCATGATCGGCATCGATCAACATGGTTGCGGGAGTCTCTTTCACAACGCGTATATTTGGTCTGGGGTTCATGATACCTTTCTCAATGTTATCAAGGTACCAGGGAATGCGAAGAACGCCGTGGGAATCGACCGCCCGCAAGTTGGCCCAGATCAATGCGACCGCTTCGGCGGCGGCATCCTCCGGCGGCATGCCTGCCTGAACAAAAACATCCCGGGTGAATTATTCCAGCGCTTTCCAGTCTACAGTCTTGAATTTCTCGGCCATGTTTTCCTCCTTTCGCCGCTCACAACGGCACATTTTAGGCGAACCTGGACACTACCAGCATGGTCAGTGTTTCCTAAACAGAAAGGGCACTGGTCAGCGCCATAAATCAGCCGTTCCAGTGCCCTTATCTCACCGCTAGACCTCCTCGGGAAGGTGCTAGGAGTGTTCATTTAGAGATTGTACCACCAAAACAACCCCAGATTACTCTCAACCTGAGGGATTGTCAATTATCAAAGGGCAGACGGACCCTTGTGCCGTAGTTACAGTGGTCCAGTTATATACCTGTTGTTATGTCAATGAGTGGCTACTTACCAGGCGCCGCTGGTCTCAGGCGAACAATAAACATGGCCATCAAGACACTCGCTGCGCCGCCGGCAATCCGCCAGGTCAGGTGTTCGCCGCCAATGACCACAGCAAATACTCCCGCAAATACCGGCTCCATGGTCATAACCACAGCGGCGTGTGTGGGTGATAAGATTGACTGAGCCCAGGTCTGCACCAGAAAAGCCAGGGCGGTAGCGAGTATTGCCGTGACGCCTATGGCCACCCAGATTCCGGTATCCGGCGGCAGAGTGATGCCACCCGGCACCGCCGCCACGATTAATAAAACGGCAACGGCGGCTATCTGCATGAGGGCGAAGCTGTACGGTTCGTGCTGCGATGACCATTTACCCAGGCCCACTATATGGACCGCCAGAAAGAGAGCGCACCCCAGGGTGAGCAACTCCCCAACACCAATAGACCAGCCATGGAGACCGAGCAACACCAGACCAATACCAGCCAACACCACCGCCACCCAGGTGTTGCCATTGATTTTATGACGGAGCCAAATCCAGGCGATAAATGGGGTGAGCACGACAAACATGCCGGTGATAAAGCCGACCACAGCGGCGGATGCCGAGAGTAACCCATATGTCTGCGTAATGTAAGCCAAACCAAGCACGACGCCCAAAACGGAGGCACGCCATAGCCCACGACCGGTTATGTTACGCAGACTGACCGGACGCAAAACGACCATCAGCAGGGTGGCTACTGTGAACCGTATCGCCAGGAAGTCCATGACCGGCATACGCGCCACGGCCTGCTTCACAATAATAAAAGTCCAGCCCCAGATAGCGGTTATGGCCAGAAGCGCCACCAGGGCAACCCTGGGAGAT
>JAQTRN010000119.1 GCA_028711795.1 Dehalococcoidales bacterium
ATTCAGGCTCGTAGCCGTTTGCAATTCACCTCCAGATTCATTCAGGCTGATTAAATTTCAACCTTCAATATCATTATTGAACAAAATGAGCGAATGTTATATGCGAAAAACTACTTCCATTCTTTCCATCTTCCCCGCCTTGGGGAAGCCTTAAAATAACGACAAAAAAGGACAGGATGACGGCAGTATAACGGGAGGGCAACTAAAGCCTGAGGCTATTGTATCTCCGGCTCTGATGCCGTTACTGAGTTTTACACCCGGAGTAAAACTTTCTGAACTTGTCAGCTTGACAAATCAGGCGGATTTAGTCATACTTTGGTATGAATGTAGAGGAAGGGTAGTGATGGGCAAGAGTGCAAAGGTAGCGATAAGTCTCCCGGACAAGGTGTTTGACGCCGTGGAAAAGGAACGAAAGGTCCGGGGAGAAAGTCGCAGTAAATTTTTCCGCCGGGCGGCAGAGAAGCTTCTGAGCCAGGAGCATGAGTCCTCAATCTTGAAAGCCTATGTGCGTGGTTACCAGAAATTCCCCGAGTCGGCTGAGGAGATTGAGGCAGCTCATCGGATTGGCACTGCGGTATTAAAAGAGGAGCCCTGGCGGTGAGACGCGGCGAGATATGGTGGGTGGAAATGCCACCGCCCGTTGGCAGGCGACCGGTGCTGCTTTTATCCCGCAACGAGGCGTATGCCATCAGGGAACTGGTAACGGTAGCTCCAGTGACCACACGAATACGCCGCATCGCATCTGAGGTCAACCTGGGTTCCGAGGATGGACTGCCGCAGCAATGTGTGGCCAATCTGGACACCATCACCACCATCGCCAAGTCGAGTCTGCAGGAGAGGCTTACCGTCCTGAGCTCTGACAAGCTCAAAGAGGTAGAGGCTGCCCTTCATTTTGCCCTTGGGCTGGAGACGTGAGGGAAGCACAAAAGTCAGCGACAAAACTGGACACTACTCAATCCACGATAATAACCTGTTTCGGAAGGGTGGGGATGGCTTCCGCCCACTCTTCGAACATGTAGTCTCTGGTCCAATCTGCCGTCCAAGTAGCGCCACTATCTGCAGAATGAACGAAGCAACCGCCAGAATAAGTTCCTGCTGTATTCTGTCGCCAATAGATCTGTTTGCTTGCGTCTCCCGAAGGAGCCCGCAGGATCATAGCATAAAAAGTATCTGCAGATAGGTCATAGCCTTCGCTTAGGGTAATTTCGTACCAGACACCCGCCGTATCCGTTGTCAGACTATTGCCATCTATCGTACCTGAGCAAAGATCAGAGCCGGTGGGCTTTCCCGCTGCATCGGTGGCTCGAATACTAATGGTCCCAGTTCCCGGAGTACCGAGACGAGCCAACTTTAACCAGACAGACTTAATCTTATGTGCCGTCGCCGGCATGAAACTCTGGCCCCGCCAAACATTGCCATAAACGCCAGCGATGATGTTATCTCCAGAGTCATAATGCTGATACTTAGGAGGGTCTTCAGGGCCCGGCGTTGGGGTTTCATAAGTAACCCTGATGTCAATTCGGGCACAATAGGCAGTATTGCCTTTAGCGATTGCCACGAATTTATCTTTGACATCAAGAGTTACAACATCATTCCACGTCCAGACTGCCGGAGCGTTGGTGCCAGTCGTGATATCGACGTATGCCGTCCACCCCGGAGAAGATGCCGGAGTTATCTGCCTGGTATCACCAGCCGCGCCGTTATAAACCGGCATCAAATCCTGCCGATCGTCGCCATCACCGTAGCCGTAGAGGCGAAGTTCAACTTTAGTGATTATCCCCAGGTTAGTTCCCGGACAGGAATTCCCCGTTAGTACCTGCTCGGCGTTTTTAGTCGAGGTGTAACCGAAAGTGCCGGTGTCTCCGTCGACCATTTTGCCGGGATCGGTCCAGACACCAATGGTATAGGCATTAAAATAGTAGGTAACCTCAGCCACTTACCACCTCAAACTTGAAACTACACACAGATAGGAGCTTATGACCGGCTTCTACGTCCTCAATCGCAGGATAATCCGGACAGTTGTCGTTAAACCATTTGATTTGGTCGGCAGTTATCTTTTTCCAGCATCTATCCTTAACTAACTCTAATGGTTTATTGCCTCTGCCAAGAATCAGACAGTGCCCATACTTCCGGGTATTTATCTCATCAACGTAGAACTTGCACCGATCCTCATCCAAATCTATGCAAGGGTTTTCCATCATCAGTCCACCCAGCTTCACGGAAAGACAGCACTTGCCGCAGTGGTTACACTCGCCTGTTCTGATGTACTTAACTTCACCCCAGAAAGGAATTGTCACCATCTTCATGACCTCTCAAAATCAACCTGAACAGCCACCTGGGTCGGGTTTCCCTCGATGCTGGTGATCATTATCTCCAGCTTATCGTCGGTTGAATAGAGCGTATTCTGGACTGCACCACCATCCATCCAGGTGTCGGCACTGGTCAACGACAGATCCGAGGACAGATGTTCATCGGTACCATTTTTCCGCGCGTTAACGGTGGCGCCGGTGCCGCCCACCCGGTAGCCCTTTACCGCGGTTACAGTACAGGCAAACGGGGCTCTCCAGATGATGACGTTAATGGCGCCGTCAGGGGAAAGGACATTGCCGCCCTTTGAGAAGGAAGCATCGTCGCTCAGCAGTATCTTTTTCCATGCCACGCGCTACTCCTTTTCTTCAGGCTTGACCGCCCTTATCGGGCCGGGTTTCAATCCCTCCCGCGGGGAAAACAGAGCCTTGTACCTTTCCCGGAGCACCTCGAACTTCACCATCTCCAGTACATAGAGCACGGTCTGAATTTCTGCCTTGTGCTCGGCCAGTACCAGGGCAATGGCGTTGTGGAGACCTTCGGCTTCCTTAGCTTTCTCCTCGGCATACTCGCGCTCCAGCTTCCGGATAAAATTATCCAGCTTCATGATGTCCTCCTCTTCGTTTCCTTACGGCACCCAGACATAGAGATGCTTGTTGCCGACACCGGTGTCGAAGTAGACTTGAGCCTCTACTTCAGCACCAGAGTCGGGCGGCGTGTCTACTGCTTCCAGCACCACCCCGTCAGCCATGTTCTGGGCGAAGTCAAGATCGGCCACCAGCGGTCCTAAGGCGTGTTTGTGGTCTGACCTCACCAGCGAAGTGGCCGTACCTTCGTCGGCCGCGCCGCCGTCAACCGCCGCTGAAGGCACGGCTGTTGTTACATCATGAGCATGGTCTTGCCTTGATGCCTTTGTGGCGACACCAGCACTGGCCGTCTGTTTCAGGACGTCTATTGGTGCTGTGTCGCTCAGTTCCGCCGCATCACCCTCGAGTAGAATCTTTTTCCATGCCATATATTCGTATCCTCCTTTTTAGGGCTTCCAGTTTTCCCGGTTGGCTCTTTTCTCCCCCGTCGCGGTGTTTACCCACACTGCCTGTCGGGGCGGGATAAAAACCCGGTGGTCAATATCGTCACGGGCATAGAATTCACCCAGCGTCTCATCGTAGTTAATCGCCGTATCATATATTGCCGGCATCACCGGCGGGATAGTGCCCGTAATCATGTCAATACTCACCCTCCACTCTCACTGTTGCCGTCTCTCCCCTGCCGCATATGAAGAAGATGACGGCGATTCTTTCTTCGGCGCCGGTACGGGTTATTGTTCTGGTTTCATTTGGCTGTATGATGTACCTCTCATTCGGATAGTTAATCGCGACTTCAACAGCATCCGGGCCATCGTTGATAAGGAAAACATTCATCAACGGAGTGTACGGCCACTCATGGATGAGGTCTCGCCAGCTCAGTGTCTCGCTGGCGTTGTGGACCTTTGCATACGGCCTGCCTTCATAGGTTTGCGCTTGAAAATATTGAGCGGCCGGGGTCGCCGCAAGAATCCGCTGGAAGACCGGCGCTAGCCCGACCACGGCGGCGGCAAACGCAACCGCGTAGAACATGGCGTCCATCATGGTATCCGTGATATCCTTATCTGCCATTTTTATCCCTTCGCTCCAAGTTCTTCTGCGCGAAATACTCCGGCGTAAACTCCGGGTAGAGGGTTATCTGTGGCCGATACCACTCATGCTCAGGAGACGCCTTTCCTTTTGCCGACAGCCGGTAGTAGCGACGTGATGGGGCATCAGCATAATCGATGCTTTGGATATAGGACTCTTCTTCCCTGCCGGTTAGTTCCACAAAGCCGAGCCGTTTCAGATAGTAGAAATATTTGAAGAAGCTGATGGAGCGGGCGCGGTGGAGCTTGTAGGGTATCCTTTCCAGGTGCCATTCCAACCGCTCGGCGTATTCCGCCGGCGTATATGGTTCCTCTTTCTTCTGTATTCGCCGGTCATTTTCCCTGGCGACGGCGTCCCTGGCATAAGCACGGCGTAGGGCCTCTTTATAGTGGTAGAAGATATGCTCGGTATAATCGCCTTCCTCCGGGTCGATTGTTGGGGAGTTCTCGGGACCGAGCCCCAGAAGATAGTTGCGGATAAACATGCCGACAGTAAATGGACGCAGGAAGTGCTCGTATTTCCTGGGACGGCGGTACTTCTTTTCTTTCCGCT
>JAQTRN010000120.1 GCA_028711795.1 Dehalococcoidales bacterium
GAGATGCCGACCCGCCGGCCGCTTTTGACCACCCGGCACTCAGCGATCAATTCATCGCCTATCCGGGAGGCAGCGATAAAATGAATGTTAAACTGCGAGGCTATATTAGGTGATATCAGAGAATTAGCGGCGTAACCAAAAGCCTGGTCAGCTACCGCCATGACTATACCCCCAAAAATAAAACCAAATGAGTTCTCGTAATCAGCGGTTAGTTTCATGGCTACTTTAGAATAACCAGGGGATAACTCCAGCAGCCTCAAATTCAGAAAGGAGGCAATGGGCTCCCGTTTTTCACCGGCCCGGAGTCGCCTGATGTTTTCCGTGACATTATCAGATATTATGTTCTCGCCGCCCGAAGCCTTTCCCATGATCCCTCCGTATCACCGGTTTTACCAGCGAAGTAAAACAGAAGTAAGACAACTGTATGGGTTTCCTCCGTTCAAATGGCTAACCCGATTTGAGTTTTTCGGCCACTTTGCGGAAGCCGGCCAGAGAACCTTCCAGAGTCCGGTCATCCACACAATACGATATCCGGAAATAGCCGGGCGAGCCAAACCCACTCCCGGGCACTGCCAGCACCCGCCACTGCTGCAGCTCCCTGATAAAAGCGATATCATCAGCCACCGGTGATGCCGGGAACATATAGAATGTACCTTCCGGTTTCCGCATTGAATAGCCCATTCCGGTGAGGTGGGTATAGAGGAAGTCCCGCTTTCGCTGGTACTCACTTACCGGAACAGTTACCGCCTGCAGGTGGCGGACAATATGCTGCATCAAGGCCGGGGCATTCACGTAGCCCAGAATACGATTACAGTAGATGCAACCACTGATGAGATCTGATCGCTGGGGACACTCTGGATGTACCGCCAGGTAACCGATACGCTCCCCGGGCAATGCCAGGTCTTTAGAGTGAGAAGTGACCACCATACTCCACTGGTAGTGCGACCAGATTAAGGGACACTGCCGGCCATCGTAGACAATCTTGCGGTATGGTTCGTCATTTATAAGAAAAATCGCCGTCCCGAGTTCGGCGCATTTCTTTTCCAGCAGCTTCCCTAACGACCGTAGCAAATCGTCGCTGTAGACAACGCCGGAAGGGTTATTGGGTGAATTGATCAGCACCGCCTTAGTCCTGGCGTTAATAGCTTCTTCGAGAACACCAAGCCGGGGAGCAAATTGCTCGTTCGTCGGCAGAATCCTGACAGTCCCAGCGTGATTTTCAATGTAGTTGATATACTCCGGAAAGTACGGCGCAAAGATGATAACCTCGTCCCCCGGGTTGAGAATGGTCTTCAGCACCACATTCAGCGCTCCGGCCGCGCCGCATGTCATGACGATCTCGTTCGCAGTGAATTTCAGGCCGGACTCCAGCGAGAGTTGCGTGGCTACCGCCGCCCTGGTTTCCACATAGCCGGCATTCTCCATGTAGCGGTGCATCCCCGGTAAAGGATGTTCGGCCAATTTCCTCAGTTCCTCCCGGAACCGTGGCGGCGGCTCCATTATCGGGTTACCGATAGAAAGGTCGAAAACATTCTGCTCGCCGAACTGCCGTTTAAGGGCTGCCCCCTCCTCAAACATCTTCCGGATCCACGATCCCTGCACCATACCCTGCTGAACTTTACTCGAAATTGACACGGCGGATTTCCTTTCTGCCCCTGTTAAAAGCGACGATATTGGACTGCCGGGTATCGGCCGATATGTGTCTGGAGATAATATCGTGCCAGAGATATACTTTAAAAGGAAGAAAAACCGAAGCACAGCCCAGCATGAAGACATTCAAAGCCCTCATGTTGCCCAACTCACGCAACCTGGCAGTACCGTCAATAAAAACGACACGTCCGGCATGTTGCCTCAGTATGCCGGTTATCTCTGAATCACCGGGATACTTCTCGTTACCTAAATTGACTGAAAGTGGCAGAAGCGCCTGATTATTGACAATAGCAATAGCTCCCGCCCGAAGATAGTGACCCCATCTGGCGGCCTCCAGTTTCTCAAAGCCCAGCAGCAAGTCAACGTCACCTCCCCCTATCAACGGGGACCAGACCCTGGAACCGATACGCACGTGACTGACCACGCTACCACCTCGTTGCGCCATACCCAGTGTATCAGTCTTCTTAACATCATAGCCAGCGGCGATAGCGACCTCGCCCAGAATATCGCCGGCGAGAACAATACCCTGTCCCCCCGTACCTGTGATGAGCACATCAAACTTCTTCAACGCTATCCCGCCGCTCCAGACTTTGATTGGGGGACCACCGCCTGTCGCGGGCAGACTTGCTGGCAAATTCCGCAGGCATCCCCGGCGCAGAGCGCCCCATTTATGTAGACCTCATTGTAGTCACTCTGAATTGCCGGGCATCCGATCAGCAAACAAACGCCACACTGATTGCATTTTTTGATATCAATAGCCCTGGGTACCGAGCGACGGACAACTCCCGCCGAACACTGCCCCCGGACAATGATGACTGACAGTCCCGGGCTTTCCAGAGAATGCTTGACCGCCGCCCGCAGTTCTTTGATGTCAAAGGCACCCACAACCCTTACGTCCTTAACCCCAATACCCCGGACGAGCGGCTCCAGTTCAACGGCGGCGGTCGTCTTTCCCTGTGCTGAGATACCGGTACCCGGGTGTGCCTGGTGTCCCGTCATCGCTGTCGTCTGATTGTCGAGGATGATGATCGCTATCCGCCCTTCGTTATAGACCGCATTTACCAGCGGCGTGATGCCGGAGTGGAGAAATGTGGAATCGCCGATAACCGCGATCACTTTTTGCCCGATGCCGGCCTTATCCATACCCAGGGCCTGGCCAATACTCGCGCCCATACAGACACAGGTATCCATGGCGCTGAGCGGCGGATAGGCTCCCAAAGTATAGCAACCGATATCTCCGGTAATAATTAACCGGGGTTCTCTGGGCCGGGACTTCGGCAACCGGGCCCGTTGCCCCAAGCTGCTCAGCACAAAGAACATCCCGGTATGCGGGCAGCCAGGGCACAGGAGCGGAGGGCGTTTGGGCAACTCAGAGGCAACGCTCACTTTCTCCGGCAGCGGAATTTCAACCGGCAGTCCGGCAGCCCGACCCCCGGCCGCAATAATATCCGGATTGAGTTCACCGGTACGGGGGATAAACTCTTTGCCAGTGACCTTGATTCCCATAGCCTGGAGACTCTCCTGAAGGAACGGGTCAAGCTCTTCGATGACAATAACCCTATCCACCCGCTCCGCAAAACGGACTAACAAGTCCCGGGGAAGAGGATAGGTCATACCTAACCTGAGAAACGAGGCTTTCGGAAAGACCTCCCTGGCATATTGATAGGCGACGCCACTGGTCACTACGCCGAGACTACGTTCCCCCCGCCAGACCTGATTCAGAGGAGAGGTCTCGGCATACTCAGCCAGCCGGACCAGTCTTTCCTCAATCAAAGGCCGTCTGAGCCGCGCAAATACGGGCAGCATAACGTGTTTGGCTACATCGTACCGGAAACCTGTCTTGCCTCCAGTAATCACCCGGTCCCGCTCTGCCCTGACCGCTGATTTCGAGTGTGAGATTCGGGTGGTAGTCCGCATCAGTACCGGCGTGTCGAATCTTTCGCTAAGTTCATAGGCATAAGCCATGAAATCATAGGCTTCCTGGCTATCAGCCGGCTCCAGCATCGGCACTTTGGCCAGTCTGGCATAATGGCGGTTGTCCTGTTCATTCTGTGAGCTATGTATCCCCGGGTCGTCAGCCGAAACCACTACCAGCCCGGCATCGATTCCGGTGGTTGCGGCCGCCATAAACGGGTCACTGGCGACATTCAGTCCCACCTGCTTCATGGATACCAGTGAACGGACTCCGGCATAAGCCGCGCCCAGAGCCACTTCCATCGCCACTTTTTCGTTGGTTGACCATTCCGCATAGACATCGCCGAAACGGGCGATATATTCGAGTACCTCGGTGCTGGGTGTTCCCGGATAAGCCGTCGCCACCCTGACACCAGCATGGTATGCGCCCAGTGCCAGGGCCTCATTCCCCGAGAGAAGCTGTTTGGCTGCGGTCACGTTCTCTCCTGACAAACTACGACAAGTAATAACAGTCGGGCTAGATTCGGTGGACAGTAAACGGCGAATCCCCGATGATGGCATTAAGCAAATCTGTTACCATATCTTAATGAGTTCAGATTAGCGAATTATTCCACCTGACACTTATTATTGTCAAGCAAACCACTATCAACTACCGGCCGCGAGTCTAGAAAAGATACCGTGAAGTCTGGTAAAATCCGCACCAATGAAGTAATATCTCAGCCAGAGGGCAGGTACACAGCCAGGAATAGAGTGCCAGCCCGTCAGTCTCTCCGGACGGAAAGGAGTGGTCTAGCCAATGGTTGATCTATCCACCTTATCACGGGCAATCGAAGAAGGAACCGCGAAAAAACGGTACAGCTAACTGCCGAAGCGCTCAGCGACGGCACCAACCCGCAGGATATTATTACCCGGGGCCTGCAAGCCGGCATGGGAGCGGTCGGCGAAAAATTCTCCAGTGGGG
>JAQTRN010000121.1 GCA_028711795.1 Dehalococcoidales bacterium
CGGGCGCCATACTGATCAATCAATCTACCGATGAAAGGAGCCGTCACGCCGGCCACCAGCGTAAAGATGCTGAAGGCCACCATTATTGTACCCCGACTCCAGCTCAGGTCAGCTTCGATTGGTTTAATAAATAGACTGAATGTCCACCAAACACTACCGACGCTGACCACAAGACAAACAAAAGCGGCCGCCAGTATCCAGTACCCGTAGAAAAATTTGGGCTTTTCCCTCATATCGTACTTCTTTCTGAATTCAGGTTTGTGTTAGAACTACCCCTTCCAGGCTAGCACCCGTCACTTCTCCGGAATAGAGGTCAGCTAGGTGTCGGGGCTGAGCATCCCGACAGTATAGTTGATGACGCTGGAAGAAGCAACCGGAAGCGACCACCGGTACAGTGAGAGTCTTCTTGACTGTGTATCACTAATGACCTATAATCGCCTGTGGGCACGGCGGACAACTGGTAGTGTCTTTTACCTTAATAAAGATTTAACACGGATGTAATACACCGGAAATGAATATCAGTTAGTCTTCTAACTTGAGGAGTGTAGTTGATATACTCCTCAGTCCCGTGGTTACTCCAGAACATGTGGTGTGGGGGTGTTGATGATGGGGAGTGGTCGTAACGCATCCCGCATGCTTAGCTATGGAGGCTGAAGGTGGGCCAGCAACAACCGGCATCTAACTGGCATAGTCTTGAAGCCAACCAAGTTCTGGCTTCACTGAATACGGATCGCCGCGGTTTAAGTCCTGCCGAGGCAAAACAGCGCTTAGAGGAATTCGGTCCTAATGAACTCGTAGAAAAACATAAGATCTCGGCCTGGGCGATCTTTCTCAGCCAATTCAAGGATTTTCTGATCATCATTCTTCTGATAGCCGTCGTCTTGTCGGCTGTTCTTGGTGAGACTGCCGACGCCATTGTTATCTTCATTATCGTGTTGTTCGCCAGCGTCTTAGGGTTTGCTCAGGAATATCGAGCCGAGCGGGCTATGGAGGCATTGAAACGTATGGCCTCGCCAACGGCAACAGTGGTGAGAGATGGAGAAGAAATAGATATCCAATCAAGGGAAGTAGTGCCCGGCGATATTATTCTGCTGCATACCGGAGATAATATTCCGGCTGATGGACGTCTGATTGAATCGGTCAATCTTAGAGTGGAAGAGGCCCCTCTCACCGGTGAATCACAGCCGGTAGAAAAAATAACGGCAGCTATCCCGGAATCGGTGAACTTGCAAGACCGCGAAAACATGACCTATATGGGGACCTCTATTGCTTACGGACATGGCATAGCGGTGGTAACGGCTACGGGTATACACACCGAATTTGGCAAGATTGCGGCCATGCTGCAGGATGTGGAAGAGGAGCAGACTCCGCTCCAGGTCAACCTCGACCGTATGGGAAAACTGATCGCCATCGGGGCTCTGGCCCTCTGTGTAATACTGGTAGTGGTTGGGGTACTGCGCGGACATGAAATAGTGGAGATGTTCATCTGGGGAGTGGGGCTGGCAGTGGCCGCCGTACCGGAAGCACTGCCGGCGGTAGTCACCATTAGCTTGGCTATCGGGGTACAGCGGATGGTAAAGCGCCATGCATTGGTGAGAAGACTCCCCGCTGTGGAGACACTGGGGTGCACCACGATTATCTGCTCGGATAAGACTGGCACTCTAACTCAGGACCAGATGACGGTGCGGCGCATCTATGTCAATGACAAACTATTCGAGGTCAGCGGCGCGGGTTATGACCCCAAGGGCAATTTTCTTTTTGACGGCATAGCCTTCGAACCGCGGGAAGATATTCATCTGGAGACAATACTCCGTATTGGTAGCTTGTGTAATGATGCACGGTTATTCCTGGTTGATAGCCACTGGCAAATAAAAGGGGACCCCACTGAAGGGGCCCTGGTGGTGGCCGCGGCCAAAGGCGGCCTCGAACTGGCAGCCCAAAGCGTTAGCTGGCCCCGCATCAATGAAATTCCATTCTCCTCCGAAAGGAAGATGATGACCACCATCCATCAGTCCGCTGAGGGCAAATTTGCCTATACCAAGGGTGCGCCGGAAATCATACTGGACCGTTGCCGTTATGTCTATCGAGATAATAGTGATAAAGAACTCACGACCAGTGAACGTGAGAATATTTCTGGCCTTGTTCAAACTATGGCTGGCGACGGGTTACGGGTACTGGCGCTGGCCTATAAACCGATTAGCGAGATAAATGAAGGCGTTGAAAAAGAAATGGTCTTTGCCGGCCTGATGGGTATGATTGACCCGCCACGTGAGGAAGTGAAAGCGGCCATCAGGATGTGCGATGAGGCTGGAATAGAATCAGTAATGATCACCGGTGACCATAAACTAACGGCTATCGCTGTGGCCAGAGAGTTGGGTTTATTACACCATGGGGTAGTATTGACCGGTGCGGAAATTGATAGTCTTAGCGACCAGCAATTTGAGGAGATGGTGGGGAAAGTCGAGGTCTATGCCCGGGTTTCACCGGCGCACAAGCTCCGGGTGGTTGAGGCTCTGGTTAAAAAGGGACATGTAGTCGCCATGACTGGTGACGGCGTTAACGATGCGCCGGCGCTGAAGAAAGCTGATATCGGCGTGGCCATGGGCATCACTGGCACCGACGTCAGTAAAGAAGCCGCCGATATGGTGCTCACCGATGATAACTTCGCTTCGATTGTGGCGGCCGTCGAAGAGGGGCGCGGTATCTACGATAACATAAAGAAATACCTGATGTACCTTCTCTCGGCTAACCTGGGCGAAGTACTGCTCATGTCGGTTGGGATTCTCTTCGGCTCGTTTCTGGGTATCGGGAACGCTTTACCCTTGATTGCCATACAGATTCTATGGGTCAACCTGGCGACTGATGGTCTGCCGGCTATAGCTCTGGCGCTGGACCCGGCGGCTCCGGATATTATGAAACGCCCACCGCGACCGCGCAGTGAATCTGTCTTTACACGACCAGTTATCGGGTTGATGGTACTGGGTGGCGTCTGGATCGCGGTGGTCACCATGGGCATCTTTTCCTGGGCGTTGGGAGTCGGGAAAAGCGAAATCGAAGCTCATTGTCTGGTCTTCATGACTCTGAACATCATGGAATTTTTCGCCGCTTTTGTGTTCCGTTCGGACAGGCTTTCAATCTTTCAGGTGGGTGTCAAGAGCAACAAGTGGCTGATCGGAGCCGTACTGGTCTCTTTTGGCCTTACTCTGCCGCTACTATATGTTCCATTCCTGCAAGAAGTCTTCCATACCTACCCCCTCACCTCGGCGGATTGGCTGATTGTGGTCTTATCCTCGGCTTCTATGCTGGTGGTTATGGAGCTGGGGAAACTAGTCATCCGCCGGCTTAGTCCGACACGCCCCCTGTTACCACCGGACTAACAGGGAATCATACAACTGGGTGGTAGGGAAACGTTAGGGGCTCACTCTCAACAGGGAAGTGCATGCAGTGTGACATAACGGCTCGCCGGGTATCTTAGAGCTGCTCGATGCGGACTAGCTGCTGGAAATCGACGACGCCGCTCTCAGCGATGTTTTCAATCTCGATTTCGGCTTCAACCGCTGCGGCCACCGGGTTAAGACCGCCGAGTAGCACCATACCCACGCGGTTCAAGCCGACGGCTACCTGACAGACACGCTCGCCGTTATTCCCTAAAACGGAGACACCGCCGATGCCGACTTCTTTGAGTTGGACGATCTTTTCATGGACTAGCGCTCTCGCCGGGGCCGGTATTTCACGAAAATTAGCCAGTATCTTACCATTGCCCGTGCGGGCTGCTTCCCCAACGCTGGTCATGTTGGCCCGGATATATTGTTCCGATGGGTCAAGTGAGGTGCCCATGTAGCTGATCAAAGCGATAAAGCGTTTCGGCTCCGAGTTCCTGATTTCAAGGACCCCGCCGAATTTGGAGTCTATGGGGACTCCAGCTTTGAGAATCACGCCATTTATGACGGCGCTACAGACTGTAGCCAGCCCCATCTTGCCGTTAGGAACGATCACCGAGCCTAATTTCTCCCCTTCGGCAGCAATGGCTACCAACTGGCTCACACAGAGTCCCGCTTTGAAGGCATCACGCATGACGGCTTGTGCCCTCGTAAAGTCATCCTTATTAATCAGTGAGGTATTTATCGGAATCTGGCCGGTACGTTTCTGCGGATCAAAGGTAGTATTAAATGCCAGGAGTTCGAGCTTTTCGTATATGAAGCCGACCTGTTCCGGTACAAGGGCCATTTTGAGTTCTTCAAAGCCGTGTGTCGTAAGCATTCTGCCGCCACGGCCTAACGCCTGAGTAAAACCCCGCTCATCGGTAATACGAAGATGGTACCTGACGGCCCGCTCGCTGAGGAAAACACCGTGACGTTTGAGTTCGCGAGAAATGGTAATCGATCCGAGTGGTTCTGAGGTCTCACTCAAGACTTTCAGGATCGCCATGACCTTTCTTTCGGTATCCGAGATAGCAGTGGAGGTCACATCACTCCCTTTAGAATGGTTATTGAAATCATATTATTATACCACGCTGACTC
>JAQTRN010000122.1 GCA_028711795.1 Dehalococcoidales bacterium
TGTTGAGTGCGGTAGTTGTGCCTATACCTGCCCGGCCAATATACCGATAGTACAATATATTAAAGTGGCCAAGAGTGAATTGAACAAAAGGAAGACCAGCCAGTGAGCCAGCAAAGTAACCTGTATATCTCACCGGCCCCGCATATCTGGCAGGGGCTTTCGGTCAAACGGATAATGTATACGGTGGTGTTGGCTCTGCTGCTGCCCACTGCCGGCGCCGTATATTTCTTCGGCTACTACACCATGTCAGTGATTGCCGTCAGTATCGTGGCGGCGGTGCTGACCGAATATTTAGCCAAGAAATTAAGGAAACGGCAGTTCGTGATGGACTGGAGCGCGGTCATCACCGGCCTACTGCTCGCTCTAACCCTGCCGCCGACGATACCACTGTGGATGGCGGCGTTGGGGTCTATCTTCGCTATCGGCATCGTCAAAGAAGCCTTTGGCGGCCTGGGACATAACATCTTCAACCCGGCGCTGGGGGGGAGAGCTTTCCTGACCGCTTCTTTTTCCGCCAGGATGACGACCTGGATATTACCCACCGGTTTTGGGTTTGATGCGGTGACTTCGGCAACGCCACTGAACAATAATTTTGTCTGGGCGGGCGACAGACTATCGCTGTACCGAACACTGTTCTTCGGCAACCACGCCGGCTCCATAGGTGAGACTTCGGCCCTGCTGACACTGGCCGGGGGGATTCTGCTGCTGGTCCTCGGCATGATAAACTGGAGGACTCCAGCCGCTTATATCGGCACGGTGGCGGTTATGTCATTTGCCTTCGGACAGGACGCGCTGTTCAACGTTCTGGCGGGTGGCCTGCTATTGGGCGCTTTTTTTATGGCCACGGACTATGTAACCACGCCCATCACCAACAACGGACGGATAATCTTCGGTGTTGGCGCCGGTATACTGACAGCAGCCATCAGGCTCTTTGGCGGTATGCCGGAGGGCGTCTGCTACTCAATTTTATTGATGAATGCCGTGACCCCTCTTATCGACCGCTATGTGCGGGTCAAGCCCTACGGCCTGAAGAAGGAGGGTAAACGTGAAGCTTAGCACGAGTCGGTTCTACCCGATAATACTGCTGACAATAGTCGTCTTCCTGTCGGTTGTCCTGATCATCGCCACCAACACTATCACCCAGGGAAGAATCCAGGACCAGCAGGCACAGCAGATACAGGGGATGCTGAAGAAGATGTTTCCGGATATGGATAAGTATACCCTCCAGAATGAGATATACACGCTGTATGCCACCGACCAGGCTCGTATTGGCTATGCCTTCCTGGCAACAGGCAAGGGATATGGCGGTGATATCAGCATCCTGATCGGGCTGGAAAACGAGACGACGGTGAAGGCGATCAGCATAATTTCACAGAGTGAGACCCCCGGCCTGGGCGACCGGATAACCGGTAGCTCCTTTCTTAACCAATTCGACGGCGTTAGTATCGATAGCGTGAAACTGAAGCGCAATGGCGGGCAAATAGACGCCATCACCGGCTCGACCATCAGTTCATCGGCTGTGGTGAACGCAGTGAGAATTACGGCGCTGGAAAAGGTCCAGGCCTTATCCGCCACCAGTAAGTAGGGAAGAGAACGAGAATGGTCAGATTCTGGAGAGAACTGATTAAGGGAGTGGTTATTTCCAACCCGGTCTTTGCGCTGGTGTTGGGGCTATGCCCCACTTTAGCCGTGAGCACCTCGCTCGACAACGCCCTGGGGATGACCGCCGGCGTCCTCTTTGTCCTCCTGGGGTCGAACATAATCATCTCCCTGATCCGGAAAGCCGTACCCAATATTGTGCGCATCCCGGTATTCATTGTGGTTATCGCCACTTTCGTTACCGTGATCAACCTGTTATTCCACGCCTATGTGCCATCGCTCTACGAATCGCTGGGGATATACTTACCGCTGATTGTAGTCAACTGCATCGTGCTTGGCCGGGCCGAGGCTTTTGCCTCCAAGAATCCGATATCCAGTTCAATAGCCGACGCCATCGGTATTACTATTGGTTTTGCCCTGGCACTGATTATCATTTCCTTCTTCCGGGCTTTGCTGGGCACAGGTAATATCTCGGTGCTTGGCCGTAATCTGTTTTCCTTTCCGGGCCTAACGAAAGACCCCATTGTCCTTTTCATACTACCGTCGGGGGCATTCCTGGTAATAGCGCTATTACTGGCCCTATTCCGCTGGACGGGGGTGATGAAGGAATGAGCCGGTTCATTACCATATTTGTCAGTCTGGCGGTCATCAACAACTTCATCCTGGTCCGCTTCCTGGGCCTGTGTTCCTTCTTCGGCGTCTCCAAGAAATTGAGTGACGCCCTGAGCATGGGCCTGGCCGTTACGCTGGTGATGGTGGTGGCAGCGGTCGTCACCTGGTTAATTAACCACAGCGTCCTGATACCGTTTGGCGTTGAGTATATGAATATCATCATTTTCATACTGGTAATCGCTTCGCTGGTACAGATGGTAGAGCTATACATCAAACGGACCAATATGACCCTGTATAACGCTTTCGGTATTTACCTGCCACTGATCACGGTCAACTGTGCCGTGCTGGGCATTACGCTAATCAATGCCAGTGAAAACTATTCCATCGCCGAGAGCATCGTTGCCGCCCTGGGCGGGGGAGTCGGTTACGCTATCGTGTTGATCATCATGTCCGGCATACGGGAAAAGCTGGAGCTTACCGATCCGCCCAAATCGATGAGAGGGCTGCCCGTAGCCTTTCTGACCGCCATGCTGCTCGGCCTGGCTTTTTTTGGATTTGGAGGGATGGTCTAATATGTGGTGGATTGTGGCAATACTAACCGGTATCGGACTGGCACTGGCCATCACGATACTGATTATCAATAAAGTGGTACCGCGAAAGGTACAGGGTATTGAAAAGATCGAGGAGATCGCCAGCGTCATGCCGGGTATGAACTGCGGTGCCTGCGGTCATCCGGGTTGCTTCGCTTACGCACAGGCACTGGCGGCTAACCGCGATTCGATAGCCGATTGCAAGTGCGCTCTGGTAATCCGTGAGCCGGAGAAGCTGGAAGCCCTGCAGCAGATCTTCGGTCAAACGCTGGACCTGTCTAACATGAAGCGGAGAGCGGTTGTCCAGTGCGGGGGGAATTCCGAGGTTATCTTCAACTACTCCGGAGCCATGACCTGTAAGGGGGCCGCCCAGCTACAACGGGGCAACAAGCAGTGCCCCTACGCCTGCCTGGGTATTGGCGACTGCGTCAAGGTGTGCCCTGAGGGCGCTATTTCCATTGAACCGGAGACAGGGGTAGCCGCCATCAACTGGGACAAGTGCACCGGGTGCGGCCTTTGTCTGCTGGAATGTCCGCAGAAAGTCATCAAACTGGTACCGGAGGACACCAAGATCGGTTTTCTCTGCAACTACGCCCCGTTAAGAGATATCCCGGGAAGGGAGAAATGCGAGGCCGGTTGCATCCACTGCCGTAAGTGCTTCCTGGCCTGCGAAGCCGGCGCCATTACCTGGAACAAGGAAAAAGCGGTGCCGGAATTTGATGCCCGGAAATGCACCCTATGCCTCAAATGCATCGACGCCTGTAAGCAGAAAGTGCTCCGGGTCGTGGTAGATAAAGAAGGTAAAGAAGTGGTAGCCTGTGCCGCCGTTCCCGAACGGACAAAGTGAACGCTGCCAGAAGCTAAGCAAATGCGAATCATCGCCGGTAAAGCCAAAGGACATCAGATCAAAGCCCCAAAGCGGGCCGCCACCCGACCAGCCACGGATTTAGTCCGTGGGGCCATTTTTTCGATTCTGGAAAACATGGCCACTGACTGGTCGCAGGTGCTGGACCTGTTTTCCGGTAGCGGAGCACTGGGCATTGAGGCCCTGAGCCGTGGCGCCGGTTGGGTTGATTTCGTGGAGCATGAGCCGTTATGTTGTGCTATAATCAAACAAAATTTAGAGAAGACCAAACTGGCGGACCAGGCCCATGTCTATTGCCGGAACGTGGTTAAGGCATTTTCCTTCCTGGATAAGGAGTATGGTATTATCTTGATAGACCCACCCTACTCCGACAGGTCTATAGACGGCTTACTGGAACAACTGGCGACGTCCCGACTGGTGGGGGAAAAAACTATAGTAGTGGTAACGCATTCTCCCCGTTTTCCTCTTAAACCGGAATATGCTTCGTTAAAAATTATCAAAGAACACCGGCATGGTGATAGCTGCATCGCATTGTACCGAAAGGAGGCACAACCATGACAGTTGCTATTTATCCTGGCAGCTTCGATCCGATAACCAATGGCCACCTGGGGGTAGCTACCAGAGCGGCCAAACTCTTTGAGAAGCTGATTATCGGCGTCTATGACCGTCCGGAAAAACACCTGCTCTTTACTACCCAGGAAAGAGTAGAGCTGGTCAGACAGGCAATCACTCATCTACCCAATGTTGACGTGAAATCATTCACCGGGCTGACCGTTGATTTTGCCAACAAGATGAAGGCTCAGGCAATGGTACGGGGACTT
>JAQTRN010000123.1 GCA_028711795.1 Dehalococcoidales bacterium
CCCTGCTCCGTAGTTACAATCCCCGCATAACCGAGGCCCTGCTCCGCACCGCCCGGATTGCCGCCGAGGATATCGCCTTTATCGACAAGGAGACCGAGCGGTTATGGGCCGGGGTCAGCCGGCCACAGGAGAACACCATCGCGCTGGACAAGGCACGGTTCCTCCGGTTGCCTTTAGCTCTCCAGAGACACCTTTTACGCCGGGCCATAGAAGAGTTACTGGGCAATCTGAAGGACATCGAAAGACGGCACATCGAGGTCATCATGGCGGCGCTGATGAAACCGGTGGGGCGGAGGCTTAATCTGCCAGGTGGCCTGATTTTCTCCGTGGAATACGACCGCTATCTGCTGGGACCGGACCGGGAGGCTTTGGTCCCCTTCCCGGCGCTTGACGCCGGGTACCCGCTCCAGATTCCGGGGGAAACAATACTGCCCGGGTGGCGGATAGAGGCCGACATTGTGGAACGGGCAGAGTCGAGGGGAGAAGATGATTTTGCCGCCAGTTTCGACCTGGATAAAACGGGTGATCAACTCAGCGTGCGCCCCCGTCAGTCCGGCGACCGCTTCCAGCCGCTGGGCATGAGCCAGTCCAAGACACTGGGGGAGTTCATGATCGACGCCAAAATCCCCGCCGCCTGGCGGGAGCGGATACCCATCATCTGTTCGCTACAACAGATCATCTGGGTGGTCGGCTGGCGCATCGACGATCGGGTCAAGATAACGGAAGGTACAAAGAGAGTGCTACGGCTGAAGTTTGAACGAGATGGGGACCCAAGCTAAAATCTAGTCATCTAGCTTTCACTGAATAGAACTAGCGATTATCGAACGTATCCATACTGGCTGTAACATTCCTGAAGGGTCACCCGGTACGCAATAAACATTGAGGTTCTTATCTTTCCGCTGACTCCCCATTTTAGTTCTCAGTATGTCCAACTCGCTCTTAAACCAATCACTTCTATCAAGAATTTGTCCTTTTCTACGCAACCACACCACGGCAAAGATCACGAGGTAAGCATTGTCGAGCTGTTTCAGATTCATCAGTCTTTCAACAGCCGGATTATAGAACTCCTCCCAATGTCGTTTATCAGGAGGATACTCGATTTGCACACCAGCTAGTATTCTGGCATCACGTGAATACCTAGCATTATTAGCATGGTCTCTCACACTATCCAAAGCAGTTGCAGGGTCATAAAGGCACAGATCGACCTTATGTTGTTCTCCGTGCACCAGTGGAACATGCCCCATTACCCAATACATGGTTGAAACTGTATATTAATCCTGGGGACTCCCATAAGCACCCCAATATCATATGAACCAGATCGCTCTCATACCAGAAGAAGTCGTCCGCTTTCTCTTGAAATTCTCTACCAACCCGCTCTATACAACCTTCTAATTTTTGCAGCAGTTCTGTCTCACTGGGTATCATCTTTCATCACCTTCGGTATGTGCTCTACACCAAACTACTTCGGCTTTATCCCCTTGACCTTGACACTGACCACCGCCCGGGCGAGATCCTGTATCTTACTGGCCGTCAGTCCCATCTGATCAATAACTGCCTTCGCCACCGGGTCGTCCAAGATGCCCTCGACCGGAAATCCGGTCTCGGCCACCACTTTAACGCTCCGGAAGCCTGCGGCGCGCATCGCCGCCAGGTAATCAGCTTTCAGCATCGCCCCGGCCAGGCAGTGAACATAGGCTTCGATCGAGTCTTTTATCGGGTCGGGAAGCTCTTTTTCCAGTACGATATCAGATACCATCAGCCGGCCCCCGGGTCTCAGGACACGGTAGGCTTCCTGGAAGACCTTCGCTTTATCAGGGGAGAGGTTGATGACGCAGTTGGAGATAATGACGTCCACCGAATTATCGGCGGCGGGCAGATTCTCAATCTCTCCCAAACGGAACTCCACATTTTCATAGTTACCCTTGCGGGCGTTTTCTCTGGCTTTCTCAATCATTTCCGGCGTCATGTCCACCCCGATGACCCGCCCGTTTTTCCCGACCTTATTAGCCGCCAGGAAACAGTCGAAACCAGCGCCGGAACCGAGGTCGAGGACGGTCTCTCCGTCCACCAGTGAAGCCAGGGCGGTGGGGTTACCACAGCCGAGTCCGAGATTAGCCCCTTCGGGGACGGACTGCAGTTCCTCATCGCCATAGCCGATCTGTTTGCTCAGCGTCGCCACCGGACTACTGTCACCGCAACCACAACTCGAAGGCGCGCAGCAAGAGCTACCCTGCCTGGCTACCCGGGCATAGCGTTCCCGGACTACCTTTTTGACATCCTGTTCTTTCATCTCACCAGCCTCCACATAACCTGAATATTACTTACATTATACACTTGAGTTTGGGGTTAGGGGTAATGCCGGGGAGCCGGCCCCGCTTGGCGATCGGCTTGCCGTCAATCGCATGGATATCGGCCTTAAAATCAATCGGCTCCGCTGCCGAAATATAACTGCCCACGCCAAAGCCATCCACCGGCGCGCCCTCATCCAGAAACTGCTTGATACGCTCCGGGTTAAGCCCCCCGCTGACGAATATCTTGACCCACCGGTAGCCGGCGATGTCCATTTTGGCCCTGACCTCTTTGACCAGGTCCGGAGTCACCCGGCCACGCTCCAACGGAGTGTCCAATCGGACGCTCTGCAGTTTCTCCCCCAGCGCCCCGGCCACCCGCAGGCTTTCCTCAACTTCATCCTTAAAGGTGTCCACCAGCGATACCCGGGGGACGCCGGGCGGCATGTACTTATCGAAAGCCAGGGTGGCCTTGACCGTATCGCCCATGGTGATAATCAGGGCATGGGGCATCGTACCGGCGGGTTCGACGCCAGCCAGCCTGGCCCCGGCAACGCTGGAACCACTGGCACAGCCGCCAATTATCGCCGAGTAGTCCATGACGCCGGCCACCGCGGGATGGATATGGCGGGCGCCAAAGCTGATTACCGGTACTCCACGGGCCACGTCAACACACTCCCGCGCCGCGGTAGCCCAGCCGCTGCAGTGCGCCAGCATACCCAGATAAGCCGTCTCGTAGACCGCGAAGCTCTGGTAGGGAGCCGTTATCCGCAGCACAATCTCTTTTCGTGCTATCGGTTCCCCCTCGTCGAGCGCCCAGACTTCACTCTCTTCGGGTAAGACCCGGGATAGCAGGGCTTTGACCTCTTCCATACCACAGAGGATACCGCCCCGGTTACAGAATATCTCCATCGTCACCACCGGGTTGAGCCGCTCACGCCGCAGTATCTCCAGAGTACGAATAAAGTAGATATCAGACGTATCGCCGGACAGCACCGCCGCCGACGGTTCAAACTTAGAGGGTTTTAGTGGACCCGGTCCGACGCTGGTCAGCCTGGCGCCAAGGACCTTCTCCATGTGCTCCAGGGCGAAATGGTGGGCCGCCTCATCCGAGGAGGCAACGCAGTCCACCGGCACCTCAACCTCATAATCACGGTTTCTGGCGTTGGCGGCGGTATGCATAACGCAGATATTGGTCAATACCCCGCAGATGATTACCTTCTCCGGTTTCAATTGTTTCAGCTTTTCTGCCAGCCGGGTACCGAAGAAGCCGCTGTAGCGCTTTTTGGGGATTATCTCGCCGGGGTATTTAGCTAATTCCGGAATAACCTCGGCCTCTGCCGTACCGGCAATACAATGCGGCGGGAACATCCGGAACTCAAGGTCATCGGGGTCGTGGTGGTCACAGATAAAGAATATCTTCGAGCCCTGGCTGATCTCCCGCTCCAGTAAGAGCTGGATGTTGGGGATTATGCGGCGGGCTCTGGACCCGACAAACAGGGAATAGCCCTCTTCGAGGAACCCACGGAGCATATCGACTACCAGGACAGCCTTAGCCACAGTCCACCTCCGCTCGCTTAATGCCGGAAATGTCTTTCCCCGGTGAAGACCATCGCAATCTGGTGCTTATCAGCCGCTTTGATGGAGTCTTCGTCCCGTATCGAGCCGCCAGGCTGGATAATGGCGGTGACACCGCCGGCCGCGGCCGCCTCGACCACATCCGGGAAGGGGAACATGGCATCCGAAGCCAAGACACTACCCCGGGTCTTATCGCCAGCCCGCTCTTTGGCTATCTGGGCACTAACAATACGACTGGGCTGGCCGGCCCCCATACCCACCAGCGTCTTATCCCTGGCCAGCACAATAGCATTGGACTTGATGTGTTTGACCGCGCGCCAGGCAAAGAGGAGGTCTGCGGTCTCTGCCGGGGTTGGCCGGCGTTGGGTTACCGCTTTCATATCGACTTTGCTTTCCGGAACGGAATCCGAGGTCTGGACGAGAAAGCCACCCTTGACCCGGCGGAAGTCCATGGAGGCTGGCTCTGCCTTGCCGTAGCCCGGCGGCAGTTCCGCCAGAAGAATACGCAGGTCACGCTTCGTCTTCAACAATTCCAGCGCCGCCGGTTCGAATTCCGGAGCGATTACAATCTCGTAGAATACCGGCTTGATTTCT
>JAQTRN010000124.1 GCA_028711795.1 Dehalococcoidales bacterium
TTTTGGGATACTCCTTTATTATTGCGGTATCCTGGTGGCTAACGCCCAGAGAAATTGGTTTGTCGGTATCCGGACTCCCTGGACTTTAAGTAGCGATAGGGTATGGGAAAAGACTCACCGTCTGGGCGGCCGATTGTTCAAGGCAGCGGGGGTACTGGCGCTTCTGGGGATATTCCTCCCTGGCTATGCTATTCTCTTTATCCTGATTCCGGCGGTTGTCATTGCGTTCTGGACGATTGTCTATTCTTATCTCGAATACCGCAAAGAAGCCAAAATTAACGTCGGCGCTGAGTAATAGGCAATAAGGCCATAATATCTTCCGGAGGCATGGGCAAGGCGATGTCGATAGAGATTCCCCCGGGTCTCCCTCCAGGTATTCAATACAGTTCCGGCGACGAAGGACCAACGGCCACCTGCTTCCGCTGCGGTATCTGTTGTACCGAATATCAGGTACCGGTAGACCAGACTGAGGTAAACCGTATTGCTGACAGTTTAGGCCTTTCGCTGGCGCTATTCTCGGACAAATACATTGACCCGCACTGGTATCGTCCGGGGAGCTTTTTGCTGCGTCACTGTGACGGGGCCTGCATCTTTCTGGAGCGCGGCGCAGGTCGGTCGGCTTATTGCCTGATCCATAGCGTCAGGCCGGCTGCCTGCCGTGATTGGACACCCAGTCTGTACCGCCGGGAGTGCCGTGCCGGACTGACCAAATACTGGCAATTGACTGTTGATTCCTCGGGACAACTACAAGGTTCGGAGCAGGCACTTCGCCTTTTCCAGACCTTCATCAAATCGCTGGTATGAGAGACGGTATTGAGCGAAGTCTGGCTCGTGCACCACAAAAAATTACCCCATCCTTGTTGAAGGGATGGGGTAAAAATCTCCAGACAGTTTGAGTGAGCGGACTACGGAAGCGGCCCGATACCCATACCGGCCATAATGGCCAGCATGACAGCGGCGGCCATAACGGAGCCGATCTGGCCACCGGTATTGGCGCCGATAGCGTGCCACAGTAAGAAATTGCGGCGGTTGGCCTTCTGCCCTTCCTTTTGTACTACCCTGGCGGACATGGGGAAGGCTGAGGTGCCGGCGGCACCGAGTAACGGATTTATCTTGCCACCGCTAAGAACGCGCATTACCTTACCCAGCAGAACACCAGCCACTGTATCCAGCGAAATAGCGACCAGACCCAGGATAAATATCAATATCGTCTGCCACTGGAGGAAGTTGCTGCCCAGCATTGACGCCCCGATGGTGAGACCCAGGAACAGGGTGACTATATTAGCTAGGGTTCCTTCGGAAACGTCCACCAGTCGCTTAACGACACCCGACTCGCGCAAGAGGTTTCCCAGCATCAGCATTCCCATCAATGGTGCCCCCATAGGGGCAATCAGTATAGCGATAATACCGACCGCGATAGGGAAGAGGATCTTGACTTTTTGGGAGACTTTCTTGTCACCGCCAGCCATGAGGGTCGCCCGCTCATTCTTGGTAGTCAGGGCCCGCATAATCGGCGGTTGAATAATTGGAACCAGTGACATGTAGGAGTAAGCGGCAATAGATACCGCGGGTAACAGATCTCGGGCAAACTTGGAAGTCACGTAAATGGCGGTAGGCCCATCGCAGGCGCCGATGATCGATACCGACACCGCTGCCTGCTTGCTAAAGCCCAACCCGAGGGCAATCAGCAGGGTGAGGAAAATACCAAACTGGCCAGCTGCGCCAAAGATGAGTACCATCGGGTTGGCCAGCATTGGGCCGAAGTCTATCATGGCGCCGATGCCGATAAAAAGCAGGGCGGGGAACAACTCAGTGAGAATACCTGATTTATAGAGTAGATTGATGATGCCCCCCTCATCGTGCGCTGATAGACCAGCCAGGGGCAGGTTGCCCAGAATGATGCCAAAACCAATAGGCAACAGCAGAACCGGTTCGATTTTCTTGGCAATGGCCAGGTATAGCAGGACGGCGCCGACAATGATCATGACGACGCTTTGCCAGTCTATATTAGCGAAGCCGATTACCAAGCTGGAAAGGGCCGCAAGAAACGTCTCCATACCAACCTTCTTTCCTCAGTATTTTGAAGGCATCACTGCCTAACTCTCGCTCTTTTCCGTCTCCTCTTCTTTCTTGAAGGGGAACCACCTGTTGAGCAGGCGAATAACCAGGATGAAAATGAGGAGTGTCAGAATCGTTACCACTATTCCCATAATCGTCATCGTTAGACCGAAGGCCCAATCCATATCTGTTCACCTCCTTAATGGCTGTTAGCAAACATCTGGGGTGGGAGGGGCTACTGCTTTCAGACAAAAAAATAGAGAAGGTCAGATGTATCCCTCTCTAATTATGAATATCTATCATTCTTATCTTGATGTTGACTAACCTTTAAACCCGATGTATTCTAAGGCAACTGTCCGGCTCTGTCAATAGGGTTAACTATGCGTGTAGGAGTCTGTTTTTGTATCTAACTGTTCTCCGTTTGAGCCTGCATTCCTTAGAATGGGCAAAAATGTTGTTCTAGCTAAGAGCAAACCAATATTCCTGGCAGAGTGGAGGCCACAGCGGTGATAAACACGGTATCGGGACCCATAAGCGCTGAAGAGCTGGGCGTGACATTAATGCATGAGCATGTGCTCTGGGGTTTCCCCGGTTGGGAATATGACCCCCTCCATTCCTTTAACCGCGAGGCTGAGTTGCCGGGGCTCGCCCGGGAGTTGGCCGCTCTGAAAACGGTGGGAGCCGGGACTCTGGTGGATACTACACCTCCCTTTATGGGCCGGGACCCGGTGTTTCTTCAGGAAATCTCTCGTCTTTCCGGAATCAAAATTATTGCCTGCACCGGATTTTACAGCGAGGAGTGGGGTGGCATACCTTTTTATTTCCACACGTGGAACCCAGACGAACTGGCCGAATTGATGACCGAAGAGTTAAATCGGGGTATGGGTGGTACCGCCATTAAGGCCGGGGTCATCAAAGTGGGGACTGGAGGGGGCGCGATTACGCCTGGAGAAAGGAACATATTGGTAGCCGCCGCCCGGGCTCATCTTAAAACCGGGGTGCCCATTATGACCCATACCCATCTGGGGGCGAATGTCAAAGAGCAGCTGGACGTTTTCCAGGAAGAAAAAGTAAATCTGTCCCAGGTGGTTATCGGGCATCTGAGTGACACGATGAATTTTGATCTCCATCTGGACGTGGCCAGGCGGGGCGCTATCGTGGGGCTGGACCGTCTGGGACTTGAAGGATTCCACTCTAATAAGGAGCATGTGCAACTGGTAGCGGCACTGATCGCGGGCGGCTATCTACGCCAACTGGTGTTCTCTCAGGATGTGGTCGGCTACAATCTGGGCCGGTTCCCCTTCCCTATCCGGCTGGCAAAGGTCGAGTTGAAGCGACCCTATGACCACCTGTGGCGAAAGTTCTTCCCCCTCCTCGAAGAAGCCGGTATCGGCCAGGAGACTATAACCACCATTATGAAGGAAAACCCCAGGCGGATATTCCAGCCTTCTTGAAACGAATGACCGAAATGGCTCTGTCACATTGTTGGATGACGTCCGTCCGGGGTAGAGAAGGACTGGCATATCTGTTTGAGGTGATGCGATGATTAATGAGGACACCCGGGAGGCAGCGGCCAGACTCAAGGCGTTCATCGAACCCTGGCATGAAGCCGTCGCTGACCCCGTTAAAGCGCAGCAGAAAGTGCTCAAAGCTCTTCTGGCGACTTATGCTCAGACCGGTTACGGAGTACAGCATAGCGCCGCCAGTATAGAGACCGTAGCTGATTTTCGTCGGGCTTTCCCGGTGGCTACCTATGAAGACTATAAGCCGGTCATCCAGCGGGTAATGGCAGGCGAGACCGGACTGCTGCTTAACGAACCGGCTATCGGCTGGGCGATCACTCGCGGGACTACCAGAAATGAACCCAAGTTCATACCGATGACACCGACCGATTTACGGATGCGGGTCAGTGCCGGACGGGCGATGCTGAATTATGTGGCGACCAGTGGGCACTATGATCTGTTCCAGGGGGTCAATTTGAATCTGAACTTCCCTTCGGTAGTAGGTAAGGTGCGTATGGGAGACCGGGAGCTGGAATATGGTTATAGTTCTGGCATCTATGTCAAGCACGTCTCAGCGGCCACACCTATCCGCTCACTGCCAGCGCAGGAGGAGATTGACGCTCTGGGTGGGGGTAAGTCCACCCGCGATTGGGAAGCTCGCTTTGAACTGGCTTACCAGCGGTGCCAGAAAGAGAACGTGGTGATGGTGGGTGGTGTTGCGCCAACGGCTGTCCTTTTCGGTCGTTACCTTCGTCGTAAACATGGAGTCTATCCCAAAGACCTGTGGTCGGTGCGTATCATGACCCTGGGTAGTGTGCCAGGTATCAACACCCGTTATGAACCGGTACTGGGGGCATTTTATGGGCCAACGGCTATCCGTGAG
>JAQTRN010000125.1 GCA_028711795.1 Dehalococcoidales bacterium
CTTGTAGCACCTTTCATGTGTAGCAATCACCCTATCGCCACACGAGACTTCCACCCGCCACACATAAGCCTGTACTGTTAATCTGGAAATGCCGTACTCTACCGGTATCGAATAGCGATTGCCGTCAGTGTCAAAAACCACTATCTTTGACCCACCCCTCGCCACGGACATTGACCCACCCGGGTGATTAAGTTTTACTGCTTTAAGTATCTGCTGTCAACACCTCCTTTCGCCGATGCGGCGATAATTTCTCACGGTAACTGGCGCCCTCGATGACGATCTGGTAACTGGCGTTGGCCAGCCGATCCAGAGCGCTATTGCCCAGTATCGAGTCATCGAAAAGACTCAGCCACTCATCCACGGCACGGTTACTGGTAATCACGAAGCTGGACTTGCGGTGCCTGGCGATGATCAGCTCATACAGGTCGGTCGACTGCTGGGCGGTGAGCTTTTGCAGTCCGAAGTCGTCCATTATGAGTAGATCAGGATTGAGAAAAGAGCGGAAGATCTTCTCAAGGGTGTGATCCACCCTCGATTGCGCCAAGACCCTGAAGAAAGCATCGGCTCGGGTGAAACGGACGCTGTGCCCTGCGCGCACCGCGGCATAGCCGAGCGCCTGCGCGAGAAATGATTTCCCCACACCCACCGGACCTACAAAAAGCACATGTTCGTGCCGGTTGATGAAGTCCAGTGAGAAAGCAGCATCCAGCAGTCTCCGGTCCACGCTCACCTGGGCATTCCAGTCGAAGTCTTCCAGCCGGCATATTTCTTCAAATCCCGCTGTATGGAGCCGGATCTCCAGGTTGCGGTTATCGCGTCGGATGACTTCGTCGGAAAGGAGTATCTGGAGGAAGGCGGCGTAGTCGATCTGGTCTTTGCGTGCCAGGGCGAGCCTTTCCGGCAGAGCATCCATCATGTAGCCCAGCCGGAGGCGCTTCAAGAGCGGCTTAAGTTCGTTGGAAGTCGTCATGGCGTACCTCCTTCATCATGTTTCCCGCTGATGGCAAAGACATGACCCGGACGGGCAAAACGAGAGGATACCGCAGATGACGCCGCTATCACCGGCGCCGCTTCTTCTTCCAGCGCTTCAGCCAGGATGCGCTCCAGTCGGCGCACATCGACCAGGTCTACCGACAGGGCTTTCTCACAGGCAGCGTTGAGCCGCGGCGGCGTATATTTTTCTCCCAGTCGTAATAGCTTGAAGGCCTGCCTCAATTTAGACCACGGCGTAGGCCCGGAGAGGAGCTTATCGGCAAATGCGCCAACGGCCTCCCCCAGCGCAGCGCTCTGCCGGCGCAGGTGATTAGGCGACCGAAGTGTATAGGCAGTACGCTCCGGAGGGTAGTCATACGGGTCTGTGGCGCGGCCGCCGCGCGGCTGGCGGGGATGGACCTTGACCAACTCGCCGCGGCAGTAGAGCTTTACCAGCTTGCTGTCGCCTCTTACTTCCAGCCGGACACCCGGCGGGCATGTGCTGTAGGGAGCCGAGTAGAGGGCGTAGCGGTAGTAGATGTGATGGTCCTGGTGCACGGTGGCATCGTGCCAGTCAGGGATATCGTAGGGCTCACCGTCATAAGGCAGCAGCTTCGATTGCTCTTCCTGCCGGAAAACCACCAGGGGCAGTCGTCGTGTGGTGCCGTGCACCCTTTGCCCGGCTGTTTCCAGACACCATTGCCTGGCTTGCGCCCGCATATTGGCCAGTCCGTGAAACTGTCCACCCTTGAAGAAGCGTTCCCTGGCGTAAGGTATGCCTCTTTCCACCTTGGGTTTGTCCTTGGGGTGACCTGCTCTCGCCGGGTCGGCGATGAATCCGCGATGCTGGGCATATTCCAGGAAACCACGGGTAAGCTTGGGATTGAGCGGGTCGGTGCCGACCACAGCGGCGGGGAAGTTGTCCAGAATCACGTACTTTGGCACACCGCCCAGGAAAGCCCAGGTGGCCTCCAGCCCCTCTATGACGTCACAAAGTCGCTGCCCGAATAATGGCCACAGAAAGCTGTGGCGGGAGTATCCGAGCACGGTAAGCATCCCCTGCACCTGACGCCTGCCGCTGCCGGGGTCGTCTGTCAGTCCTAACCGGCCAAAGTCTATCTCCGCCATCTCTCCCGGCTGGGTGTCCGCCATGCGCACCGTGGTCTGTATCTTACCAAACCAGCCTTTCCGCATGACATACCGCCGCAACGAGGTATAGGCTACCAGACAATGGCGCTGCGCCAGTAAGTCCTGCACCCGGGTGAGCTTTAGTTTGTCTTCCTTGATCCATTTCTCGATGCGCTCTGCCCAGGGCTCCAGCAATTGATCGCCTGGTATTATAACCCCGCGTGGTCCCGCCCTGTTTAGCTGCACCAGCGCAATTAGTTGCTCCTCGGTCGGTGGTGATCCATCGCGCACCAGACCGCACTGTTTTGCACTCAGAATATACTTGCGAATAGTATTGCGGGACATCCCGGTCGAGCGGCAAATATGCCGAATACCGCGATGCGCCCGCCATTGTCGGATTACTTCTGTTATCTCCACTCGGGAAACCTCCTTGTATGCCATTGCCGCTCCTCGTAATTATTCTGCGACAATGGTAGCTCATTACTGTCCCGGGTGGTTTAATGTCCGCGGTTAGTGGGTCAAAGATCGTGGTTATTTTGCTGCTATGTGGGTCAATGTTCGTGGTTTTTCACAGTCAAAATTAACCAGGCCCAGATGATTAGCCTTTACCGGATTAGTTACACAGCAGCGGTAAGGAAGCCGTGGTAAAGCCCTGAGTTTGCCTTCTTCCTGCTCCCACGCTTCTCCAACGCTCATAACTTTACCTTCCACAGTCCGCCGGTCGTCTTCCCGCAGCCTTTCGATCAACATATTGTTTAATTCTTCAAATGAGTCGACTCTGGGTACCGGCACAAAGTAATTGCGCCGCATGTAACCTACCAGGCTCTCTACCCGGCCTTGCTCTTGAGGATGACAGGGCATGGCAAAATGAGACTCGAAGAGGTAATGGGAGCGAAAAGCGATAAATGCTTGCTGCTCCTGACGGTTTCTGCCCCGGAGGACTTTCTGTACCGCCAAGGTGAGATTATCGTAGCCAATTCGGGCTGGGACACCATGAAACCAGCTAAAGGCATGGTGCTGCCCTTCGAAGAAGGCTTCCTGTCTCTGAGTCGGAAAGGCTTCGACAAATGGCTTACCGGAGTAAGAGAGCTTCATGCACAGCACCTGAACTGGGATGAGCTTATCTCTCATGTAGACAAACGCCTCTCCCCAGTCACACTGGGCATCTGAGCCGGGATCAAATTCCAAAGGAATATACATATCGCGGAAGGTCGGTTTGAGCCGGCTGACATATTGGCGCACCGTGCGCTCACCGCCGGTAAAATGATGCTCACTCACCAGCCTGGTATATACCCGGTGAGCGGTGTGGCGCTGTTTGCGGGGTTGGAGTCTGTCTTCCTCCAGCCAGTTGACAATGATGGCCTTAAACGGGTCTATGACCGGGCTGGGTCTGGATTTGGTTAGACGATACTTCGGCACCGAAGAATCACTGATGGCTTTCTTGACTGTCTTACGGGAATGACCTCGCTCTTTGGCAATCTCCCGTATACTGTGCCTTTGATTGAAATACAGCCTTCTGATTGTTTCTTTTTCTTCCACCTGAATCATCCTTACCTCCGGTACCTGGTATTGACTCCAGAATACCGGATTTCATATTTTCAGGTGGTCCCCTTTTCGAATGCCGTTTCCTTATAATATTGGCTCTCTTTTAGTATGCCACTAACAGCTCCGCCGCACCGGAATATCCAAGAACGTCCTCGACCGAAAATGGGACCGGGCTATTACCGTGGCCCACCAGGTAAACCGATTGTAGTTCCTGGCTGGCAGTGGGTCAGTGTGCTTTTAACCCGCTGGACTAAAATAGCTGATCGTGCCCCCTTAACTCTGGGAGCCTGGCATTGGTATTCTAAACCCAAATCAGAAGAAGCTAGTTTAAGCCAGGACATTCCTAATCAGACCCAATACGAAGCTAATTGGACCGTCCTCAGCCGTATCGTGTCTGCCTATGGGAAAGAGAGGCTGCTCCATGTTTGGGATAGATGGATGGGCAATGGTAAATGGCTAAGTCAAGTCCTCAAGGAGAGATGGCATTTTGTAGTGAGATGCGCAGTCCTGTCGCAATGTCTTTTTCAGATATAGTGGGCTTTGGTTTTAAAAACTTGAATAATCGCATAAAATACACGCTGTCTTGTACTAGAACCAGGATTAATTGTGCTTAAATGTCCAGATTTATCACGCCTCTGGCATGGGCTTGTATAAAGGCTTTTCTGAGGGGGACTTCGTCTCCCATCAGGGTATGTATTATATGATCGGCTTTGACAGCATCTTCTACTTCTACTCTGAGTAATGTACGCGTAGCGGGATTCATCGTGGTCTGCCAGAGTTGTTCAGCCGTCATCT
>JAQTRN010000126.1 GCA_028711795.1 Dehalococcoidales bacterium
AGCCAGAGCCCGGGCGACCTCCTGAAGCTGTGAGAGAAATGTATCTCTGGAGTTGGCTTCAATTTTTAGCGCCCCCAGGGCCACGCCGTAGGCACCAGCTATCCCGATGGCCGGCGCCCCTCTGATTTTCAATTCTACGATGGCTGAGGCTATATCCCGGTAATCATCCAGCTCTAAATAGGTCTCTGTCTGAGGCAGTCTGGTCTGGTCGAGGATTTTGACCCGGTCCCCCAGCCATTCGATGGGTTGCTTGCTGATGGCCTTTCCCCTTTCAGTGCCAATTGACGCTTAATAATAGCATATTAGGGGCGTTGGGCTCTTGTGTGATTTGGTGGCGACAAAACAGTCGAGGTAGCCTGACAATATCGGTTGAGGAACCGCTCGAGTTCGCTCACGATGACAGTCGGGTTTCTGGATTGGTCACCGGTACCCCGCTCCCATCTTGTCAAGACGAGAGCGGGGTCTCATTTTCGGGGTGCTTGAATGCTCTACTTTTTTGGTGGTGCCTTCGCCACCCGGGGGTAGTAGGCGATCCACAGTATGGCGAAGATGACAAAGATGGCGACATTGATCCACAGGGTGGTTGGTGCTTTGTCAAAGAGTATGCCGTACAGAGCGACGAGAGCGGAGACGATGGTGAGCCAGATTTCCATGATGACGACTATCCTGACTTGCTGCGGCTCTGAGGCGCGGTAGCCGAGCCACGAACTGACGGCGATGGCTAACATGCTAGCCCCTTGCAGTCTGGCCAGCCCTACCGGGCTGAACGATGTAAATCCCATCCAGTCGGCGATCATGTCCGGGACAAACAGGAAACCGATGGCGAAGATGAAGGCGACGATAGCGTGGGCGAAGAAGACGTACTTCAGACCTTTGGACACTTTGACCTCCTTAAGCGAAATATTTTACTCCGCGTTGCAGGGGTACGTGAAGCATCTGTGGTGAGCCCAATATAGTGGCTTTGTATCGGGTTATCAATAGGTTTGAGAATTATTTGTAAGGGAGGTGGCGTCAGGCGCTGGTAGTGGAGGGTGGTGGTGTGGTCGTTTGCCTCGTCTGCCAGCGCCGCCGGCTGATCTCCATGACCATCAGGGCGAAGCCATCACGGACGATATGCCCGCAAGGCGTGAAGCCGCATTTCCGAAAGCATTTCTGCGCCCGCAGGTTAGTTTCCAGTGTTTTCAGATGGACGCGGCGCAGCCGGGTGGTTTGGAAGATATAGTTCAGCAGAGCGGCGATGGCATCAGCGCCGTAGCCTTTGCCCCAGTACTCACGGTCGCCGATCATAATGCCGAGTTCGGCTTCGCTCTTGACCTCATCGATGCCGTAATAGACGCAGTTGCCGATGTGCCTACCTTCTGGCGTTTCGATGGCGAACTGGCGCCGGCTGGATGAAATGTAGTGTATCTGGCTGGTGTAGTCGGGCAGGTACTCCTGAAAAGTCAGGGATAGTGGCGGCGCCGCATCCAGCCAGGCAAGTTCCGGGTCAGCCTGCCAGGTATAATCGTTCAGAGCGTCGGCTAATCGCTTATCGCGCAGGACTATCTTACTGCCGGTGATCATCGACTTCAAAGGTGTCAGAGACAACGAACAAAGGGTCTTGCCAGGTTTCCATCTCTTCTAAAGCGTCCTCGGCGGCCTGGCGGATGGCCTCGTTAGAGCTGATCAGGTGTTGTTCCAGGCATTCTTCTGCCTCTTTTCCCCCGATCTTGCCCAGCGCCTGAATTGCTGCCAGCCTGACGTCAACGTCACGGTCCTTGATGAGTTCGATAAGGTGCGGTACAGCAGTCTCTTCTCCCAGCTCCCCTAGGGCGTTGGCGGCTTCATAGCGCATCTCAGCGTCGGTGCTGGTCAGCTCTTTCAATAGCACCGGGAGCCAGTCCGGGTCGCAGTTCTTCCCCATGGCGTAGATGGCGCCGATTTTCAGTTTGGCGTCGCTTCCCTCATAGGCCCACGTTATCGCTTCTTTGACTTCGTGTTGGCTGAGTGGCCCGGCGGCTTCAAGAGCGCGGCGACGTACCTCGACGGGACGTGCGGTATCGGCCAGCGTGGTCAGCAGGACTTTCAAGATGGCGATCATGTGAGTATCACGGAGCTTCCCGTGCTCCGCCAGCGTGGTAAATTTGCCCAGCGCGGTGGCGGCGGCGGCCTGCACCTCTGCCGAAGGGTCCTGTTCCAGGATATAGATCAGGGGGGTGATTAGGGATGTCTCTTCATTCTCCCACAGACCTTCGATGGCCCGGCGGCGTACCTCGGGCTCCGGGTCTTTCAGGCAGTACTTGAAGATTTCGTCGAAGTTGAGCTCAACATCATCTTCACTGAGTTCAACCAGCCGAGAGACGATCTGCTGCCGCCGTTTGGGTTCAATGGTCGCCCATGACTGCTCCAGGACTTCCCTGTCCGCTTCGCTCCGGTTTGATAGCTCGCCCAGTCCGGAACTGGTCAGTGGCTGGGCGCTGTCCACTAGGACAGCGATAATATCTTTAATGTTTGATGACGTCATCTTAAGTTTTTGGATTATTCCTCTTCTTCCTCGCCTTCATCCCCATCGCCTTCTTCCGCCTCTTCCCCTTGTTCCCAGATGGGCTCGGTGAAGTAGTCGATATATTCACCCATGGCCTGTGCCGCGGCCGCTTTCAGTTCCTCCTTTGTCGCCTGGGCAAACTCGGCCAGTTCTTCAGTATCGATCTCGATATCCAGCATTCTGGCCAGTGATTTGACTATAGCCAGAGCCGCCATCGGGTTGGGTATGCGGGTGGCGTACCTCGGTACTTCGCCCAGGAGGCACACGCCTTCGATGTCCCTTTCTTTGGCGATGCCCAGCAGCAGACCATTCAAACCGGCGATCTGGAGACTGCCATCGTGTACCAGCCCGGACCTCTTCAGGTCTTCAGTGATGGACTGATTGGTGGCTACTCCCCAGACCCGGGGCTCCTCAGTATGGTGGATACGAGTGATGGCGGCGGCGCAGGTAAACACCCGCTTTACCTGAAACCGTAACCCCAGGTCAAGGACACAGTTGGCCAGTTCGTAGCCTTTGGCGGACGGCTGGTCTTCGCCGATAAGTAATATTATATCATTCTTGCCGGGTTTGTTCTTCCAGTAATAGAATTCACTCTGCGGGAACCGGGGCGCCTCGACCACGCCATCCTCGACGTTGACCCCCACTGGGTCAAAGAAATAAGGGGCGTCGATGGTGGCTAGTCTCTTGAAGTCGAGCTTCCTTTTCAGGTAAGTGGCCACGATGACGGACACATTGGCAATGCCGGGCCAACTGGCTAGCATGTTAGGGGCGTTGAGCTTGGGCCTGGCGTAGACTTTGACCAGACTGTTCATTCTCGAGTTCCTTCTATATGTTTGGCGCTAGAGCTTCAAAGCGGTACTCAGGGTTTAACTTCGGCGTCGGTCATGGGAGATACCGCGTCTTTCCACCAGTGCTCCGGGTCACGGCGTATCTCGAAGACTACTTTACCGTGGTCCGGGCAGCGGTAGGCCATCACATTGACGGAGGGCATGCCGTTGACCAGACCGTAAAGGCGGGCTATCTGCTGGCTCAATACCGGGAAGCATATTCTGCCTTCCAGACAGCCATTATTGATGGTGATACGGTCTCCTGCCTTGTGGACCGGGCATACGGGCGGAAAATCAGAGCGGATTTCCTTGACCTCCATGACAATCGGGTAGCGCGGCATGTGTCACCTCCTGGTGAATCAATACAGAGAAATCATAACAAGGCGCTGGCTGAGAGTCAAATTGTGTTCAGTCATGGACATGTGTATCAATTTAGTCCTGGACGTATCGGGTGGAACAGTAAAAATAGTCCGGAAAGCCGGCGTCTGTAGTCCTTACTTGCTGTCCACTGATATGCTGGGGAAATACAGGGATGGCGTGCTGAGAAAGCCGCCTACCCACCTGGCATCACTGCCGAGAGCGGTTACCTGTTTCAGGAGCTGGTAGACATTTCCTGAGACCATGGTATTCTTAACGCGACCGACAATTTCCCCGTTTTCTACTTTATAGCCGAGCAGCACATTACCGCTGAAATCGCCGCTCAGGATGTTGCCTTGCTCGGCGCCCAGGAGCTGTTCAATAACCAGTCCTTCTTTCATGTCCCGGACCATGTCCTGGAAACCGGTCTGGCCGGGGCGGATGACAAAGGTGCTGGGGGAGGGGGCGGGTAGGGCGCCGCGTGCCCGGCTGCCATTACCGGTGCTACGGGTCCGGGCCAGAGCGGCCGTCTGGAGGTCGTAAAGGAAGCTGGTTACCTTCCCTTCCTGGATAAGGGGAGTACGCTGGCTGGGTACCCCTTCATCGTCGCAGGGCCGGCTGCCCGGCCGGTAGGGTATGGTCGGGTCATCCCACAGCCAGAGACTGGTATCAAAGACGGGCTGGCCGATTTTACTGCCGATAGGGGAAGCGCCTTCCAGTACCGTCTTCC
>JAQTRN010000127.1 GCA_028711795.1 Dehalococcoidales bacterium
CGATCGGCCGCTGACGGTAGGTATCTACCATTTCAAGGACGGTCTTGCCGGAAGGTATTTTGAGCACCTTGAAACCACCACGGCGGCTGGTATGGAGCACCGAAGCCCCCAGGCTCATATTCAACTGGTTGACCACGGTACTCGGAGTGCCGATTTTGAATTTTACTATTATCTCATCGGGGACGTAGCCTTCGGTGGGCCCGGATGGTTGGGGTGAGGTTTCGACAATCGGGAAATCATCGGCTGAGACACGGTCAGCCTTGTGTGGACAGAACACCAGTGCCAGCACGATCAGGATGGTCAGCGCAAGACTTGTCGGGATCCTAAGACGACGCACCAATTATTCAACCTCGCTTTAGGTAGCCACAATGAGTACCACTCGGGTGAAGACCATGCCGATCAGGATAATGAACAGGATAGTGGATAGGACTTTGAAACTGGTACGGTAGCTGCCGAGAATGGTGGTGCCCCGCCCCGTGGTGATTACCTGAGTAAGCTCCAGGAAGATAAGCAGCCCGATGAGGACAGCACAGATGATCAGCCCGGCATTCGGGCCGCTACCCGTGCCGAAGGTGCTGGTGAAGTATTCCATAGATACCAGGGAGCTCATCACCGAGGTGGAGAAAGCGGCGAAGGAGACAAAGCTGCTCATCACCTGGGGAGGGTAGGCGGGAATTGACACCACCTTCTCGGTTTCCCCTTGCTTGGAGGCCGTCCGCAGAACAAAGGTGACTTGCTCTCCCCTCTCCAGGTAGTTCTGGTGGGCGTACTGGTGTTTGATACTCTGATGGGGGGCAATGACGGCGCAGCCACTCTCTACCAGTTGCCCGTTCACATATAGCCAGTACTCGGTGGTTGATTCTTCATTCTCCGGGTTGGATATATTGAAAGTGGCGACTATGGGTTCGCCTGTTTTCGGGACATCGGGGATAGTGGTGAGACTGATGGGGCTGGCTACGGACCTGGCCGTAGCGATGAAACCCACCAGAAGACAGATGCTCAGCCAGACAGTGGTTGTTTTCAGTATTAGCCCCTTCTGCTGAGCGGTACCTATTGTACCCATATTCCAATTATAGCGACAGTATTACCACCATTGTCAACTCCAGGGAAGCGTATCAATCTGTTTTGACTGATGCTGAGGAACGTTGGCGGTAGCATGTCATGGCGAGTTCGCCTGAAAGCGCCGTAGTCTTGTTACTTGAGGTAGTAGGTAACCTGGTCAATCGGCTCGGTTTTACCTTCTTCGTAAAGAGCCAGGGTTACTTTCCCGTCCGTAGACTGCTGGGGATAGATATGGTGGATATAGGTATACACTTTTCCTGGCTTGACCACGGCCGTATCTTCGTAAACGTTGTTGTCCACAGTTACGATTATGGTATATTGGATGTCTCTGTCTTCTTGGTTAGTGATGTCATACTGCAATATCCACTCATTATCTCTGGCGATAATCTGGGCTTTCCCTGATTCAGTGGCGTCGCTGGCAGAGGGTAGCCAGTACATGGTCGCCACAAAGGCACCGGCCAGTATGACCAGGGATACGATGAACAGTAGTCTCAGTCTGGACAATCGGTGTCTCTACTTGTGATGCTCTACTCGGGTTCTATCTACCAGCTTGGCAGAGTGTTCATTACGAATCATAGCACTAACACTATAATGGCGGCAAAGAGATGGTGAGCTTTCAAGGAGTGTGGATGTCCAGAATCCGGGACTGCCAGGGATCGAGACTGACGTAGAAACCATGGTCGGCGATATTAGCCTGGTTTCCCGTGAACGTGGTATTAGTGAACTCATCTTGGAAGATGACCTCATCAGCGGCTCCGGGTGGTAAGTCGAGTCTCAATCGCCCTTGTGCCGGACGAGGTGAATAGTTGATGACCACCAGCTTGATTTGCTGGGTAAATCGCCAGCACCAGGCCAGCAGATTGTGGTGGCTGCCGTCATTTTCCCGGGCGCAATCAGCTTCTATCAGTTGCCACTCTCCTTCATGGAAAAGCGGTGTGTTGGTGATGCCCAGTAGCTGGTCATAGAACCGCTTGACCCGTGGGTCAAGTTCCTCACTCGGCTCGCGGAGCAGTTGTACCGGCAGCCGCCGGCGGCGGCCCTCTAATTGGCCTTCATGAAACAGGTGCAGCCCGGGTACAGTGGCCATGACGGCCGCCGCCGCCAGGGAACGGTCACGACCAAAGACAGTGACGGCCCGCGGCTCGTCATGATTTTCAATAAAATGCATCGAACGCTGCTGGTATGTTCCGTCAGCCGCGAGATATCTCCGGATATCACCGGGCTTGGCGAAACGGAGGCGGTCGTAAAGGACCTTGTCGTAAGTGAAGTCGAAACCCATCTGCTGTAACTTAAGCTCGAGGTCCCAGTACACCTCAGCCAGAAATAGGAAGTCAGGTCGCTGGTTTTTTATCCTTCCCAGAGCTTCTGCCCAGAACTCTGTTTTTTGCCGGGAGTAGTCTGGCAACCAGTTGCCCCAGACCCTTTCGAAGACTTCATTAAGCGCCAGCATCGCCATATCGCAACGGACGCCATCGCTGACGGCTGATATCTGGGCCAGTTCGTTGATCAGGGCTTGCCGGAGACCAACCGAATATAGGTTCAATTGGACGGTGTCTGTCCAGGGGGGGAAGTAGGGGTCCCGGCCATGGGCCAGGTAGGTGCCTCTGGTTGGTGAGAAAAACCAGCCCGGGTGACGGTCGCTATCCTCCGCTTTTCCCGGAACGAACCAGTCGGGATGGGAGAATACCCAGTGATGGTCGAGCGCTAGGTGATTGGGCACAAAGTCCAGTATTAAGCCCAGTCCCTGACTGTTGAGTTTGGACTTTAGCTGGGCCAGGTCATTCTTCCCGCCCAGCGCCGGGTGGAGTTCGAAAGCGGAGATAGCATAGGAGGAGCCGCCGATATCGTCGTCCGAGCAATCGGGCAGGATCTGCCGGCACTCTTGTCGTAACCCCGGGTCAATCAGGGCCAGTTGGCGGGCCCCGGAGCTGCGTTGCCATACTCCCATTAACCAGACTAAATCGAATCCCTGATTAGCGATTGATTGCCACTCGGTACCAGGAATCGTGGCCAGTGTCAGAGCGCGGCCGTATTTTTGTGATACGCGCCTCAGAAAGATATGGGCATTGAGTTCATAGAGATGCGGATGACGACGCATGTTCGAGTTCCTGGACGTCCTTACAAATCAATAGTTAGCTGTTACTGGGAAGGATAGGTTATGGTTCCAGCTCTGTCAATAGCCAGTGGACTGAGAGTACCTGCTGGACAGATTTTGTGCTATGGGAAAGGACCGGGACTCCTTGCATTGGAAAAAAACCGGAGTATTATTGTTAAGTAGTGGGCATAGTTGATATCTCAGGGAGGGCAAAAACATGGATTGGAATAAAATACCTGATGAAACCATTATTCAGAAGACCATGACCGGGCTGCGGCAGCGGAACTTCAATCCGGTGGTGGTTGCGGATAGAAACGGTGCCTTGAAGAAATTGAGACAAATGATACCCGACGGTTCTGAATTGATGACCGGTAGCTCAACAACACTGGAAGAAATAGGGTTTATTCCGTTGCTCACTACTAACCAACACCCGTGGCGCAACTATAAAGACAAGATATTCGCCGAGAAAGACCCACAGAAACAAATGGACTTGCGGCGGGCATCGACGACGGCCGAGTATTTTATCGGTAGTGTGCAGGCGATAACCGAGTCGGGTCAGGTGCTGGGTACCGATGCTTCTGGCAGCCGTCAGGGCGGTTATGTCTATAGCGCTAAGAATGTGATATGGGTAGTTGGCCTGAACAAAGTAGTCGTTGACCTGGATATGGCGTTCCGCAGGCTGCGCGAACACTGTGTCCCGCTGGAAGACGCCAGGATGAAAAGGATCGGGGCGGCGGGCACCTTTGTGGGTAAGATGGTTGTCTACGAACGGGAAGCCCTGCCTCACCGGATATCGACCATCCTGGTTAGAGAGAAGCTGGGTTTCTGAGCGGTATTAATAGGTTGTAGCTGCGCCGGCTACCAAACTCTCCAGGATAATTGGCTTTCTAGTGCCCGCGTGGTAATTGCCTGTCGCGATGTGATTCTTTCACCCGGGTATTTCTATCCATTGCTGCTTTACGCCAAATTCAGTGTTTGAGCCTATGCCCTCTTTGCTTACTCTAGTTCCGCTTTACCAAACTTCGGGTCTATTACCTACCCCAAATACGTGTGTTTTCCGGAAAAATTACGTAGTTTTACTGATATTCCCCGAAGAAGAAATGGGCCATACTCTATCTAACCGCTTTCGAAATGATGAATGGTGAAAATTAGGAAACATTCGTCGTTGGCGACTGATGAAAGGAGGCCATGATGGGAAACGAATATTCGGCTTTGCTTAAAGAGGATGCGGT
>JAQTRN010000128.1 GCA_028711795.1 Dehalococcoidales bacterium
GACACCAAGACCCTGGTAATCCACCCGGCATCGACCACTCACCAACAACTCACCCCCGCAGAACAACAAGAGACCGGCGTCACCGCCGACTATCTGCGGCTCTCCGTTGGTCTGGAAGACGTTGCTGATATCGAAAGGGACATTGACCAAGCTTTGAAACTGGCAGCGGGGTGACTACTATGACAAACAGCACTGACGGTTTAGCCGCACAGAAGAGTCGTGACACCGGAATTATGGCGACGAGCTATCTCACCATCGCCCGACCGCCACACGAGTTGATCCTTGAATCGGGCGAGAAGCTTGGCCCGGTGACGTTGGCTTACGAGACCTACGGTTGCCTTAACACCGCTAAGTCCAACGCTATTCTCGTCCTGCATGCCCTCTCCGGGGATGCCCATGCCGCCGGTTACCACCAGGGTGCAGATAACCCGGGCTGGTGGCACAACATGATTGGTCCGGGGAAGGCGTTTGACACCGATAGGTACTTTGTAGTCTGCTCCAACGTCATCGGCGGCTGCAAAGGCTCCACCGGGCCTTCTTCCATCAATCCCCAATCAGGCCAGCCCTACGGGCTGGATTTCCCTGTCATCAGCGTCAAGGACATGGTGCAGGCTCAGTCGTGCCTGCTGGATTACCTGGGTATCGATAAGCTCCTCTGCGCCGCCGGCGGCTCGATGGGTGGTATGCAGGTGTTGCAGTGGGCAGTCTCTTTTCCGGAAAGGGTGCGTGCCGCCATACCTATTGCCACCGCTGCCAAACACTCGCCACAGCAAATTGCCTTCAACGAGGTGGGGCGTCAGGCAATCATGGCTGACCCAAACTGGAACGGTGGCCGGTATTACAACACTGCCCCACCCGCCCGCGGGCTTGCCGTGGCCCGTATGATCGGGCACATTACCTATATGAGTGACGCATCAATGGCGGCGAAATTCGGCAGGCGTACCCAAAACGGCGGTCAAGGCGTCAAGTTCAGCCCGGAATTCGAGGTAGAGGGTTATTTACAATACCGCGGCGACAACTTCATCAAAAGGTTCGATGCCAACTCCTATCTCTATATCACCGAAGCCCTTGACCACTTCGATATCGCTAACGGCAGCAGTCTCTCGGAAGTTCTGGGCAAAGCCACCGGGACAAGCTTTCTGGTGATCGCCTTTAAATCGGACTGGCTCTACCCGGCCTATCAGTCGCTGGAGATTGTTAAGGCCTGCCAGCGGGCGAACCTCGATGTTACTTACTGCGAGGTTAACTCCACCTACGGGCACGATGCCTTCTTGATTGAGATCGAGGAGGAGGAGCACCTGATCAAACACTTTTTGCGGAGGGTATCCGGTGATTAAGTTGGAGACGACACTATTGGCTCAACCGCTCAGGCCGGACCATAAAGCTATCCTGAATCTGGTACCGTCAGGTGCCTCGGTCCTGGACTTAGGCTGTGGCAACGGCGAACTACTCTTCCACCTCATCAACCTGAAGGGGATCTCCGGGCGCGGCGTTGAGATAGACGAACAATCAATCTACCAATGCGTTTCCCTCGGTTTGAGCGTGTCGCACCAGGACATTGACGATTGCCTGGCGGAGTACGGCGATGCCTCTTTCGACTATGTCGTCCTCAACCAGAGTCTGCAGCAGGTGAGGCAGTTTGAGCCGGTACTCAAAGAAGCGCTGCGTGTCGGTAGGAAGGTGATCGTCGGCTTCCCCAATTTTGCTTATATTAAAGCGCGCTGTCAGATATTCTTCTCGGGTCACACGCCAGTCACGCCATCACTACCCTACCAGTGGTACGATACGCCCAACCTGCATTTCCTCAGCATCGCCGATTTTATCCAGTACTGCCGGCAGAATAACCTGCGGGTAGAGAAAACAGTTTACCTTGACGCGAAAAGAGAAATCAGACTGTGGCCCAACCTGCTTGCCCAGACCGGTATCTTCGTGCTTGCCGGCAGAACTGAGGACCCAGCACGGCAACGCAGCCTAGCAGGCGGCAAGTTAAAACGATGATTCAATAGCCCGGGACAGTAAGCTCCCTGAGAAGAGGTTCGGTTTACGAGGGATACGTTGTAGTGAGGTATTGACAGAAATGAAACTGTACCAGGTAGTGCTCAAGGATATGATGCGACGCAAGAAACGGGTACTTTATGCGGCGTTAGGTGTTGTGTTACTACCATGACGGTGGTGGGTATTTTGACCACGGCTACGACTGGACAGGCTAAAATCTACGCCCAACTTGAAAAATACGGCGCCAATCTATCTGTCTTACCGGCAACCAAAAGCCTGGCCACTGAACTCGGCGATTTAGACCTGGGCACGGTTACAGTTGGCGATTGAGCCGGTATGTTATAGCCACTTATCTGAGTTCTCGCCTTCTCAAGAATGTAGGGCTGACTGTCGGCCGGGCATGTCCGCTTGGGAACTATATTTAACACCCCACCAGAAGGTCCAAGCCGAATATAGCCAGGCCATACCGAGGGTCACTGTTGCCGCGCCCGCTGGATCGGATTCTTAATTCTCCCCTTTTGCCAGTCTCTTTCCTGTCGTTCAATAGCGAGGACCTTATTAAGCCGGCGTCGGTACTGGTCATCGCCACTGAAACGTGCACTGAGAAAGGCAGCGGTTAGCTCACAGGCCAGTTCCAGTCCGATGACACGCGCCCCGAGACAGAGGACGTTCATGTCGTCATGCTCTACCCCCTGATGAGCAGAGTAAGTATCATGACAAAGACAAGCGCGAATCCCCGGGACTTTGTTGGCTACAATAGAGGCACCAACGCCGCTGCCGCATACCAGGATACCGCGCTCAGCTTTTCCGGAAGCTACCGCCCGGGCAACCGCACAAGCAAAGTCAGGATAATCATCAGTGGCGTCCAAAGCATAGGCACCCACATCCAGTATTTCATAACGCTCCTTTAAACGGGATAGCAGTTCATTCTTCATTACAAAACCGCCATGGTCGGCGCCCAGTACTACTGACACCATTCTATTTTCTCCTTTGCAGCATCTTTAAAGCGTTATCCACGACATTCTGGGCAGTGATGCCAAGTTTCCCATAGATGACCTCTCCCGGTGCCGAAGCGCCAAAGTGAGGTACCCCGATAGCCATCCCGTCCAGCCCCACATAACGCTCCCACCCGATAGGTGCCGCCGCCTCAATTGATATACGCTCGCGTATGTCGGGAGGTAATACCTCATGACGATACTTCTCAGGCTGCGCATCAAAGAGTTCCCACGAAGGCAACGAAATAACACGGGCGATAACACCCTTATCCCGCAATAGTATTCCCGCTTGCAGGGCAATGTGCACCTCGGAGCCTGTACCTATAAGAATAATGTCCGGCGGGTTACCAGCCGCCCACAAAACGTACCCGCCGCGTCTAAGGCCCTCAGCCGGGGCTAATCCCAGGCGGTCAAGGACAGGTACATTCTGGCGGGTAAGTATGAGCGCCGTTGGACCACGGCGTCGCTCTATTGCCACTCTCCATGCTTCCGCCGTCTCCGTGGCGTCTGCCGGCCGAATAGTCACCAGTCCTGGAATGGTTCGCAGACCCATGAGTTGTTCAACGGGCTGGTGCGTTGGTCCGTCCTGACCCAGGCCAACCGAGTCGTGGGTGAAAACATAAATGACGCGAATTCCCATTAGTGCCGCCAGGCGTACTGGTGGGCGCATGTAGTCAGAGAATATCAAGAAGGTGCCGGCAAAGGGGATAATGCCACCGTGGAGTGCCATGCCGTTGGCTATAGTCCCCATTGTATGCTCACGTACGCCGAAATGCATATTCCGGCCAGAGTAGTCATCAAAGCTGAAATCCTTCTTGTCTTTCAAAGTTGTCCTGGTTGAGGGAGCGAGGTCGGCTGAGCCGCCCACGAAGGAATGAACGTTATCTGCGATGTAATTCATTACCCTACCTGAAGCTTCACGAGTGGCGATAGGTCCTGCCTGCCCCTTAAAAAGTCCAGCCAGCTTGTTATCCCAATCTTCTGGCAAATCTCCGCTCAGGTCTTGCTGTAACTGCCGGGCCTCTTCGGGAAAGGCTTCCCGGTAGGCCTCCAGTTTAGCTTCCCACTCCCGTTGCCAGCGTGACCCTCTTTCCAACGCCTGCCGGAAATGGGCCAGCGCCTCTGGTGGCACTGTAAAAGGTCCATAAGACCAGCCCAGCTTCTGCCTGGTCAGACGTACTTCTTCAGCGCCGAGGGGTTCTCCATGGGCAGCCGCAGTCCCAGCCTTGTTAGGACTACCATAGCCAATGACTGTACGACAGATAATCAGACTGGGTCTTGCGCTCTGGGATTGGCATAAATGTACCGCCGACTCCACACTTCTTATGTCCATCCCGTCGATCGGGCCGACAACATTCCAGTCGCAAGCCTGGAAACGCTCACCCACGTTCTCT
>JAQTRN010000129.1 GCA_028711795.1 Dehalococcoidales bacterium
CATTCCCCGTTACCCGCCTCCAGATTTCTTCCTGGGTTTCCATTGTGTTCAGCCCCCATAATCCAGCGGCATCCTCAATGGTCACCCGGTCATTAACGATATTGATCCACACCGGAGCATCCGCTTTGCCCTCGATCGCAATTCCGTCCCAGCCAGCGTATTTCAACTGTCCAGTAAATCGCCCCCCACAATTAGTCCTGGTAAACCACTCAATAGGATACCCCATAAGGCCGACCCCCTGGACCTCACATCGTGGAGAAGCCTGCGCTAAGGTCCCTGATAGCGGGGAAGCCATAATACAAACAACATTCCGAGGGTCAAAGCCATTGGCGAGGGTCTTATCCTGACACAGGTCCCAGTAGACCGCCGATCCCATGGCATGCCCTCCCACCCAGGACTCGTACTTCTCTGTGTCCAGAGTGCTAATTGCTTTCTTTGACAGGTCTACCCTTAATATTTTCCCCATATAGCCGCCAGTCATCTTAAACCTCCTCGTGGTTCCCGACTTTAGGTAGTGGTAAGGCCAATGTATCCCCAGTGTTGATTCCGCAGGTTCACGTCGTAACCCTGGTTACCCATTTGGGGAGGTGTTTCCTTCACCAGTTTTATCGCCTTCATTGGGCAAATCTCCACACAGGCCTGCTTGCCTTCCGGGCCGCCCTTTTCTCCCCAGTACCGGGCGTCGACACAGAGATCACACTTGGTGGCAATCTGTTTTTCGTGGTTCCATAATGACATATGAGGTCGATGAGAACAGGCTTCATTACACTTCTGGCAACCATTACTTTTGATCTGATATTCTTTGCATTTCGCCCGGTCAATTCTTCTTATGTTCCCGTTCTCCGGGTCAATGAACAGAGCATTCACCGGGCAAGCTTCAACACAGGATGCCACGACACACTGCCGGCACTGCTGAATGCTGATATCATCCGGGAAACGGCCGAAGGAAGTTTGCGTGATCTGTATCCTGGCTAAGGAAAGGTTCTGTTCCCCCTCATTCACTAAAGAGCAGGCCAGCATACAGCTGGTGCAACCCGAACACTTTTTGGAATCCACCACGATATACGCCGTTGATGGGGGCGCGTTTTTCCCGGCCGCCTCCTGGGCCACAGACGCCTTCCCGGTAGCTACCGGAGCCGTCTTAGCCAAATCCTGTCTTAAGAGACTATTACCTCTTCCTTTATCACCAATACGGGCCTGTCTTGTTTTCACGATGGACCTCCTATTAGTTTAGCTAAAGCCAGAATTTCTATTTCGACTCACCAATAAAACCTGAGGGCTCAGAAGCACTTTCCAGTCCTCCTGAGCCCTTACTATTTGCACAAGACGTAGACTTCGAGCATGGTCGCTCTTAACAAAGTCCATCACCGACCACCGCCTTCTGCGCTCCGCTGATCACCATGAGAATCACCCACGATTAGTATCCGTGGGGAGTGTACCATGAGTTATTTTTCCCTGTCAATTCTCTTGACAAAGAGACAGATAGTCTGTTAGAGTAATAACTGGATTGTTAACCGTACACGATGGTCGATTGCGACAAGTTACATTTTTCTCCTAATAGAAAAGATCTGCTTCTAGTAGTACTTGATACGGACAGTAGACAGGTTGGTCAGATAGATTTGTGTTTTTGGGGGATTTCCAGTCATAACGAAATAGATATTGTGTAACCAAGCAAATCTACTTCGAGAAGAGTCTTTTCATGACCAAGGTACTTCTTGGCAAGATTATACCGGTGAACAGAGGGGCTCAGGGAACATCGATTAGCAGTGGTTTCTTGAGCCCCTCACATTTTCCCCGAAACTGAGATTGAGATGAGGTAACCACTGTATGTGATTCAATGAAAGGAGGTGGCCTATCGGACAATCGCTAGTTACTTAGGAAAGCATAATCTGATAGATAAGGAGGGGCACCCGTGAAACGTAATAGACTACTAACCCTATTGGTCGGGTTATGCCTAACCATGGTGCTATTGGCTATACCGATCATGTCAGCTTGTGTTACACAGGAGGAAACACCAACAGAGACTCCGGGAACAACACCAGGGACAACTCCCAGCCAGGATGTAAAGACAGTGAAAATCGGGATGTTGTTTTCCTGGACTGGCTCCTATGCCCCTTACGGTGTGCCTTTGAGAGAATCAGCGCAAAATGCTATGAAATTGATCAACGAGGGTGACCGTTACAATGAGGCGACACTACCCGATGGTGGTTTTATGGTTAACGGACAGAAATACAAGATAGAGCTTGTTGGGTATGATGGCCGCACTGACCCGAAGCGGGCGGTGGCCGGCATCAACTACTTGTATGAGGTCGAGGGCATCAAAATGATTATCGGAACCATGACCAGCCCCGAGCAGTTCGCCTGTCAGCCTATCTCTGAAGCCGCCCACATCATCATGATCGGCGGTCATGCGGCTGATGAGCTCACCCAACCGGGTATCAAATATACCTGGGCGACATCCGACAGTCAGAGTAACCGGGCACGGGCAACACTCGGTTACTACTGTAAGATCATGAAAGCAAAGAGAGTGGCCATGCTTATCGAAAACTATGCCTCGATGGTCTCCCTGCAAACTGGCGCTCTTACGGTATTCGAGGAGTTTAAGAAAGAGGGGGTGGATACCCAACTCGTTGCCAATGAGTTGTTTGAATCTAATGTTACGGATTTCTCAACCATCATCGCCCGTCTGAAAACCTCTGACCCGGACATTATCTATCTGGGTGCTCACCCGGGGGTCTGCGTCCTGGTAGTCAAACAACTCTATGAAGCTGGCTGGCCGGTGATCGTTACCAGCGCCACGGAGCTAATCAGTAAAGACACTTTTGTAGTCGGTGGTAAGGCCGCCAATGAGCTGTTCGGAATCGCGGGAATAGACTATTTTGCATTCAGGGATGGTAAAATAACCAAAGAAGTGGCTGATGCCATGGGCACCAACGTGGATTGGTATATGGCCACAGCCCAGAGTTATATGAAGGATTACCCGGAGTCGGATACTCGGTTTGCCACTTCCTGCTACACTCACCTCAACTCATTCGTCAACTGCATGATAAGATCTGGGACCGCGGATGATGCCGTGAAGATGAGGGATACCTATGAAGGCATGGAGTTCATGGACGTCTCCGGAATCAGGAAACTCACCGCCAATCACCGCGTCACAAGCTATATGCCGGTGAGCGTCTACTTTGAGTCAGCTACCGGGGCGGATAACGGCAAACTCTTAGCCGTGTTCACACATACTGATAACTGGCAGACGAAATGGGAAGCGATCTATCAAGCCCCTTACGACACGTTCCCGGGAATAAGGGAGAGACGGGGGTATTAACAGTATCCAGAGTCTTCTCGTAGCCTTGAGAGTAAGGAGACATTTAGACACTGATATAAAGATAAAGCGACTACATCTTTCAACTAATCCTCCTTCAGGGGCAGGTCCCCAACCTCCTTCTGGGGACCTGCCCACTATATTGGCATCAATGACTCTTTATGTGGCTGAGGTAGAAGGGGGAAGCAGACTAACATCAGGTTATTAATAATTCAAAGGAAAGAGGTAAAAGGATGATCAAGGACATACCCAAAGATAAGTTACTGGAATTGTACCGCAATCTGCTGACATCCCGACTGGTGGCCAACAAGCTGTTCGAGATATTCAGCACCGGCACCAGCGGCATGGTCTGGCTGCACCGGGCCGAGGGGGAAGAGGCCATCGTCACCGGTATCTGCGCCAATTTACGGAAGGACGATTTTATCAAGACCGCCACCAGCCGCACGCGGCCGCTCCTGTTTCAAAAGGGGGTGTCACTGCGGGACATGTTTGCCAGCGAGTGCTGCCGTAACCTGGAGATAGTCAACGGCCACAACACCTTTTATGATAATGAGAACGGGGTCGCGCCCTTTAGCGGCACCCTGGGTGAGGACGTTCCGGTGATTACCGGTATTGCTCTGGGCCACAAGCTGAAGGGGACAGATGCAGTGGCAGTCTGCATCCAGGGAGATGGTGGTTCGAGCCGCGGGGCTGTCCACGAAGCGATGGTGGTGGCCGCCGCCTGGAAACTGCCGATAGTTTTCGTGACTGAAAACAACCAGTACGGCATGGGTACCGCCAAATCAAAGGTCTACGCTATCAAGGACCTGTCCGATCGGGCCAAAGCCTATGGTTTTCCCGGCGTAACGATTGATGGTAATGACATTATCGAAGTCTACGAAGTATCCAAAAGGTACATCGACCGCGCCCGCAGTGGCGGCGGTCCGGCGCTGATCGTCGCTGAGACCTACCGGCTGCACGCCCATTACGAAGGTGATCCCCAGATCTATCGCCCCAAGGGAGAGGCGGAAGAGTGGTGGAAGCTGGACCCGTTACCCCGCTACACCAA
>JAQTRN010000130.1 GCA_028711795.1 Dehalococcoidales bacterium
ATATCTCAGCCAGAGGGCAGGTACACAGCCAGGAATAGAGTGCCAGCCCGTCAGTCTCTCCGGACGGAAAGGAGTGGTCTAGCCAATGGTTGATCTATCCACCTTATCACGGGCAATCGAAGAAGGTAACCGCGAAAAAACGGTACAGCTAACTGCCGAAGCGCTCAGCGACGGCACCAACCCGCAGGATATTATTACCCGGGGCCTGCAAGCCGGCATGGGAGCGGTCGGCGAAAAATTCTCCAGTGGGGAGTACTTCCTCCCCGATATGCTGATGGCCGCCAGGGCAATGAAAGCCGCCCTGGAAATACTGGCCCCGATGCTGGAAAAGACCGGCATCCCCACACTGGGTAAAGTGGTTATTGGTACCGTCGAAGGGGATATGCACGATATCGGGAAGAACGTGGTGGCCACTTTTCTCCGGGGCAGTGGCTTTGAAGTCCGGGACTTAGGCAGCAATGTATCAGCCAGGAGATTTGTGGACGAGGTAAGGGAACAAAGACCCGATATCCTGGGACTCTCGGCGCTGCTAACAACCACGATGCCCGCCATGGGTAACGTCATCAAAGCGCTCCAGGCTGCCGGTCTGCGCTCTGGCGTCAAGGTAATAGTCGGGGGCGCGCCGGTAACCCAGGACTACGCCAACTATATCGGCGCCGACGCCTACGCCCACGATGGCGGTAAGGCTATCCCGGTATGCAAAGGGCTACTGGGTAAGTAAAACTACAACTATAAATTCACCAGGAATGGGGGCGACATCATGGTCTTAACTCAGAGACAAAGACTGCTGGCCACCGCCAGAGGGGAACACCTCGATAAGCTACCATTCGGCGCGCGTATTGATGTCTGGTACAATTATCACTCCGCCCATGACACCCTCCCGGAGAAATACCGGGGCTGGAGTCAGACTGATATTATTCGCGACCTGGGAGCCGCCGCCCAGTACCGTTTCTTCTCCGTAGTCCGGGAAGAGTACCGGGACATGGAGGTGGTCGAAAAGCATAACCCACCTTACATCACTACTGAATATCGGACTCCACTGGGCACGGCCTCCAAGCTAGACATGCTCTCCACGGCTGAGGGTCCCTGGGTCAAATACGAAGTAGAAAAGCTGTTCAAGAGCGAAAAGGACTACCCGATAGTTAAGTACATACTGGAGCACACTATTCCGGTGGACAATTTTGGCGCCTACCAGAAAGTGCGGGACGAAGTCGGGGAGGCCGGCATGGTGATGACCGGTACCGGGCTGTGGTCGGCGCCACAGCGTATCATGCGCGAAATTATGGGTTACGAGCCCTTCTTTTATGAACTGGCTGACCACCCGACCAAGGTCGAGGAGTTGATGGAGGCAATGAAAGACCTGGAGAGACGGAAACTGAAGATAGCGGTCAATTGCGACCTGGAGATTTTCAACATCTGCGCCAACTGGAGCGATGATATTCACACCCCGGTATTCAGGAAATACTTTATTCCCTGGTTCCAGGAGGTGTGTGACTTTCTCCACAGCCATGGCAAATTGGCGATGGCCCACATTGACGGGGAAATGAAAAGACTCAACCAGTTTTTCCAGGACACCCACATCGATGTCGGGGAAGCAGTGACCCCGGCCCCACAGACCCTGCTCACCATGAAAGATTTCCGGCAGCAACTGGGAAACAAGGTCACGATCTGGGGAGGCATACCATCCATACTGTTTGAGCCGATGTATAGCGACCGGCAATTTGATGATTATGTCAAGCATCTTTTCCGTGACGTGGCCCCCGGCTATAGATTTATCGTCGGCATGGGTGATAATCTGCCCTTTGATGGCAGTCTCGACCGTGTCCGCCGGGTGGCCGAGTTGATTGACCAATATGGTACTTTGCCTATCGAAGTATAGACAGAAACAGGGGGACAAGGAGTGACTTCCAGCAGTAATGGTAATAAGCCAGACCTGACGCCCAGGCGCCGTTTCCTGGCCAATCTGATGGGTGGGCGAAAGGGCAAACGCATCTCCGTTTCTAACCCAACCTCAATCGCCTGTACCGAATTGATGGACCGGATAGGCATCCATTTTCCGGAAGCCCACCTCCAGGCCGACCAGATGGCCGAGCTGGCCGCGGCGGGCTACGAGATATTGGGATTTGACACCGTCATGCCCGAATTTAGCGTGCAACAGGAAGCCGCCGCCCTGGGCTGTGAAGTGAACTGGGGCAGTGACACTATCATGCCGGAGGTACTGACCCATCCGGTCAAGAACGTAAGCGATATCGTAATTCCGGAGGACATCCTGGAAAAACCGCCTTTCCGTGTTGTTCTGGATGCCATCTCCCTGCTCCGCCGCGAGTATGGCGACCGCGTGGCGATCATCGGCAAGGTCATGGGACCGTGGACGATTTGTTACCATACTGTGGGGATCGAGGACTTCCTTATCATGACCGTACTCGAACCGGATAAGGTCGCCGCCCTGCTCGATGCCTATATCCCGGTGACAGTCGCCTTCGCTAATGCCCAGCTAAGGGCCGGCGCTGATGCCGTTACCCTACCCGACCACGCCACCGGTAGCATGGTCAGCCCCAAGACGTACGAGAAATTTCTGGTGCCCATGCACCACAAAATGCTGGGCCAGATAGGCGGGCCCACCATCCTGCACGTCTGCGGGAAATGCCTGGACCGTATACCACTCATTATTACCGAAGGCTATGACGCCTACCACTTCGAATGGATAAACGACCCCCAGAAGGCAGTGGCCGCGGCGAAGGGGCAACTTTCTCTCTTCGGCGGTATCAGTACCATCGATTGCCTTCTCCGGGGAACACCGGAAGACGTCTATCATCAGGCCAGATATAACATCGCCGCCGGCGTCGCTTCTATCGGGCCGGAGTGCGCTGTCTCGCCGGAGACACCGGTAGCCAACTTGAAAGCGATTGTGGCCGCCGCCGAAGAGGGGTACTGATAATAGAACCGGGACCGGAGTCAGGCATCTCGCCGATTCTCTTTTATTAGTATGGAGGAAATCCAATGTTAATTATCGGGGAAAGGATAAATTCATCCCGTCAGACGATTAACCAGGCGATTAAGAACCAGGACGCCGAATTCATCCGTGCCGAAGCCAGAGCCCAGGCCAAGGCGGGCGCCCATTATATCGATATCAATGCCGGCAGCTTTGTCGGACAGGAAACGGAATACCTCTGCTGGCTGGCGGAGGTTGTTCAGGAAGTAACTGATTTACCACTTTCTCTGGATAGCCCCAATGCCGACGCTGTTGCCGCGGCGCTGGAGATAGTCAAAGGTCCAGCCATAATAAACTCCATCAGCCTGGAAAGCAGGCGGTTAGCCGGTATGCTGCCCCTGATCAAGAAATACAAAAGTAAGGTCGTCGCCCTGTGTCAGAGTGATGAAGTGATGGCTGCCACCGCAGACAGCAAAGTCAACATCGCCAGACAAATTATCACTCTTCTTACCGGAGAGGGCGTCCCGATCAGAGATATCTATATCGACCCGCTGGTCTACCCGGTGGCGACTGAGGGTCAATCAGCCCGGAATGTGTTACAGGCCATCGAAAGAATCATGGGGCTTATACCGGGAGTCCATACTATTTGTGGTCTGACCAACATCTCCTATGGGCTACCGGCCAGACGGCTGCTCAACCGGACATTCCTCGTCGCCGCCATGTCTCACGGGCTTGACGCCGCTATCATTGACCCCACCGACCGGGAGTTAATGGCCAGTCTGACAGCCGCGGAAGCGCTACTGGGCCAGGACGAGTTTTGTGCCCGGTATATAAAAGCCTACCGTGAGGGGAAATTAACCTAGATGCGAACCAGGATCAGGATTCTACCCTCGGGCCAGGAGTTGAGACCCAGGACAGGCAAGGACCTGAGAACAGCCCTGCTTGAGGCCAGGATACCGCTCGACTCACCCTGTGGCGGACAGGGGACGTGTGCCAAATGTAAGGTCCGTATCTCCGGTATTAGTCAGAAATTCACCGGGCTGGAACGGGAGAAGCTCTCCGCGGAAGAACTAAGTCGCGGCTGGCGACTCGCCTGCCAGGTCATCATCGAAACACCCGGAGACGTCCACCTGTCGGAGATAGAGCCGTTCCAAGCGAAGGCCGGTTTTGGGCTGCTGGGCGAGGCCATCCCGCTACAGCCAAACGTTCTCCGGATAAATTTCAAGCTTACCAGACCAACCATAACCGACCAGCGGGCCGACTGGGACCGCCTGGCCAGACGTCTGGGGCCTCAGGAGAAGAACCAAGTGGGGGCAGAGCTGTCATTGTTGCGAGAACTTCCCGACCAACTCCGAGCATGGGACTACCGGGGTGAAGCTGTTTTGGTGGGGAATGACGTAGTCGCCCTAAGGCCACCGGATTCGGCGAGTGACA
>JAQTRN010000131.1 GCA_028711795.1 Dehalococcoidales bacterium
GACCGGGACTATCAGGACGGGGGTCTTGCCGGCATGGATAACCTTATCAGTGACGCTGCCGAAAACCCAGCGCCCGATACCGGACCGTCCGTGGGTTGACATGGCTATCAGGTCGATGTTGTTGGCTTCCGCATAGCTAATGATCTCGTCGGCGGGAGCCCCCCAGTCCACCGCGCTGGTAACAGTCAGCCCCCTGTCACGCAGCGGTTTAGCGACGCTGTTGAGGTAGGCAACTGCCGCCGCCTTCCTCCGGTCTTCATCCTGGACAACGGCATCGGCGACACCGCTGCCACCTACCCAGCTTATCGTCAGGGCCTGGTACATCACAAGCTCGGCGTCCAGTGCCTGGGCCAGCGCTTCCGTTTGTGGAATCGTCGTCTCGCCGGCTCGGGACCCGTCCAGGGGTAACAGAATCCGTTTCACTATGGCCTTACGCTGCCGCGCCACCTCGCTGACCGGAGTCCGCACCAGCAGCACCGGATGACTGGTCGCCCGGAGCACCTTAGCCGCAATATTTCCCAGCAGCCATGGCCCCTGACTGGAAGCGCCACGACTGGCCATCACTATCAGGCTGGTATTAATTTCATCGGCATACCGCAGTATTTCAAAAGCCGGTTTGCCGGGGAGGATTTTGATCTTTACCCCCCAACCCTCCCTACCTCCCCAATCTTTAAGCTGCCGCTGCACCTGTTCTTTGACCCGTTCCAGATAAGAGCGGTAGAAACGGTCGACATTGGCAGGAACAGCTTCGGAAACAGTCACCAGAGTCACCTCAGCGGCAAATCTGGCAGCGATCTCCTCGGCATAGGGCAGAACAATCTCGGCCGTGTCCGACCCGTCCAAAGGGACCAGTATACGCCTGTACATTTCTTCGCTAGTCTCCCTTCACTTCGATTCGCCAATGGCCATACAATCCCGCTACCGGTAGCCGCGCCCTTACGCCGGGTACGGTTCCTTCCCTGGCCTGACCACCAGCACCGGCAGACTACCGGCATGTAGCACCTTATCCGTCACACTGCCAAAGACCCAGCGCCCCACCCCTGACCGGCCATGGGTTGACATGCCGATAAGGTCAATGGCGTTGGCCTCTGCATAGTCGATGATCTGATCCGCAGTAGACTCGGTCCAGGTAGTCATCGCCGTCGCCACTTTCAATCCCTGTTTCTCGAGGGACCGCGCCGTGCCATTGAGGTAGGCTGTAGCCAGTTCGCGGCGGCGTTTGTTTATCTCCAGGGACATCTCCGAGCCAAGCCGGTAGATCCGGCTGACGGCCGGTTCCGGTAGCTGCTCTACCACGTGGAATAAGACTAATTCCGCGCCAAAGACACGCGCCAGTGTCACCGTACAGGGGACGGCCGCCTCACCAACCCGCGAGCCATCCAGAGGTACCAGAATTCTTTTTACCAGGCTCTTGCGCTGTAACGCCGCCTCGGTGGGCGGAGTCCGCACCAGCAGCACCGGACTGTTGGCTGCCCGCAAGACCTTGGCGGCGATATTGCCCAGCAGCCACGGACCCTGACTCGAAGCACCCCGATTCGACATCGCTATCAAGCGCACACCGTTCTCACCGGCGAAGCGCAATATCTCAATGGCCGGTTTACCGGACAGTACTTCGTAGCGTACCGGGACACCTTCTTTAGCCCCCCACTGTTTGAGTTGGTCCTGCACCTGTACCGCAGTGTGTTTTAAATAGGACTGGTAGACCTGACCCATACCGGCAACAGCCAACTGATGGACACTAATCAGCACGATCTCAGCGCCTAACCGGGCGGCAATCTCGATAGCGTACGGTAGCGGGATTTCTGCGGCCTGAGAACCGTCTAACGGTACCAGGATCTTTTCATACACTTCCCGTCACCTCTAACGTCACTTACTGGCTGAAGTATGACAGCGCGACTCCCCGTGTCAGCATATCAGACGCCGTAAAGCACCGCATTCCTCCGGTAAGGTGTCATAGCCTTGGTATCTCCAAAACAGAAGACACCCCTTTCGGCTTTACCGGTAATCAGTCACAAAGCCCTGGAGAAATCGATGAGATGTCCCGCTCCAAAGCCCATGCGTTCGGCAAGATTTATCAGTCCTCTATCACGCTGGTCAATAACGAAGCGCACTGTCTTCACACCACGGGACCGGAACCCTTCAACCAAAGCCTCAACCAGACGGGTAGCGATCCCCCGGTGCTGGTAATCGGGATGCACGCCGACGATCAGTATCTGGCCAGATTGAGTAGCCTGTTTGCCGGTAACTAGCCGGCCCATAATAAAGCCACGAACGTGGCCTTCAACTTCAGCGACAAAACCAAGATCGAGAGAGGTCGAGGTATCTCCGGTCACCAAGTCCAGATAGTAGCTGCCTGTCTTCCGTCTCTTGCCGGCCTCTCTTTCGGCAGTAAAGATCTGACCGGTCGTAATATTGGCATAGGTAATCGTTTGGCCGGTCTCTCTTATTTTGCTGTCAATAGACAGTATAGTATCCAGGTCCTTAAGGGCAATCGGTCGAATCTTAACTTCAGACGCGGAACTTACCATACTCCACTCCGCCTATTGCTCGACTACCATCCCTAATAACATGATAACACGGCGTGTGGCAAAAATCTACGGCCACGCACAGCTAAATCGACCTCTCCTCACACCTTGCCCTGACCCATAGAGTTACACCCCGAGGGGTCAGTTCCGTTCCTGAGCGATCACTCCGCTGTTATTCGGGTCCCCCCGGGGCAGCCCGCTTTCTTCCGTCCTAGCGCTTGTTTCGGGAACGAGCGTGGATAGTATCCCCGGTGACATCCAGAGCCGCCTCCCAGACAGCCTCCGACAGAGTCGGGTGGGCATGCATGGTAGCTATAATCTCACGGGTAGTCAGTCCCTGCTTAATAGCGAGGGCCGCTTCCGGTATCAGGAGGGTCGCTCTTGGCCCGATGATATGGACACCTAAAATCTGGTTGTTTGCCGCCTCAGCGATCAGCTTGACCAGGCCGCGGTGCTCACCCAGGATACTCGCCATTCCGTTAGCGGCGAAGGGGAACCGGCCTATCTTGATTTCGTGTTTTTCCGCGATCGCCTGTTCTTCTGTCAGGCCGACACTGGCCACTTCCGGCATGGTGAAGATACATTGTGGCACAGCATGATAATCTATCGTAGAATCCATGCCCATAGCGTTCTCCGCCGCCACCTTACCCTCAACGAAGGCGACATAGGCCAGCATCATACCCCCAACGACATCGCCAGCGGCATAGATATCCGGGACATTAGTTTCCATCTTATTGTTGACCTGAATGCAGCCGCGGTTAACGGTAATGCCACACTCCTCCAGTCCCAGGTCCTTTACGTTCGCCCGGTATCCGACAGACATAGCTACGGCCTTGGTCTCAATCTTTTGCTCGGCACCTCCGGAGGTAAAAACGACTGCTTTACCCCCTGGTATATCATCAATCCGGCTGACCCGCGAGCCACAGTATATCTGGACTCCATCCTGTTTCAGAGCGCCTTCCAGTACCGCTGCTATCTCGGCGTCCTGAGTGGGCAAACAATGAGGCATCATCTCGACTATGCTGACTTTACAACCCAACTTCGCCCAAACTGTCGCCATTTCCACCCCGATGACACCACCGCCAATAATCACCATGCTCTCCGGCATCTGCGTAAGATCAAGAAGGTCCTGCGCATCCATGACGTCCGGACTATCGCCGCCGGGGATAGGTAGCACGATCGGCCTGGCACCGGTGGCGATGATGATCTTCCTGGCCTGAATGGCCTGCTTACCGCCCTGTTCCAGGCTTACTTCCAGTTGCTTCGCAGGTAGCAGTCTGGCCCGTCCGCTTATAACTTCCACCTTATACATTCGTAGCAGGCCGCGTACACCGCCAACATGATTGGCGACTACTTTGTTCTTCCCGGCCTGAATCTGAGCTAGGTCAAAGCCGACTCCAGAAGTGTTGACGCCATATTCACTGCCGTGTTTGATTGATTCATAGACATCTACGGCATGCAGCCAGAACTTGGTGGGGATGCACCCCCAGTTCAAGCAGGTGCCACCTAGTTTCTTTTCTTCTACCAGTGTCACCTTAGCGCCAAGCTGCGCCGCCCGAATGGCCGCGACATAGCCAGCCGGCCCCCCACCGACAATAACGACTTCTCTTTCCTCCATTATGTAAACTCCTTTCTTTCTATCAGGCCAGGAACATCCGGCCTCGCCAATTATAGTTAAATTTATACACTCCACACGGCTAGATGACGGCACCGACTGCCTTGGTCAGGCTCGCCTCGCTGGGCATCCAGAACTTCTCCAGAACGGGACTGAAGGGGATTGGTGTATCCTGGGCGCAGACACGCTTGATGGGTGCTTTCAGGAAACTAAACGCCTC
>JAQTRN010000132.1 GCA_028711795.1 Dehalococcoidales bacterium
TACCGAACTGGTCAGTCACTTCTCGCATGTCGTTCTGCTCGGACAGGAAGCACTGCCGCCCACAATCTCCATCACCAGCCCGCTGGCTACGGATACTCTCACCGCGGGCACCATTACCATAAATGTGGCGGTAGAGAACCTGCAACTGGTAGCTCCGGGCGCAGCCAACGCTGCCGGTCAGGGTCATATCCACTACTACCTGGATGTCGATGCGCCCACTACTCCCGACGCGCCTGCGGTCAGTGCTGCCGGCACCTATCAGGTCAGCAGTGCTACCTCGGTAAATTGGCAGAATGTTGCCGCGGGTACCCATACTTTCACCGCACAACTGGTGAACAACGATCATACCCCGTTTGTACCGCCGGTTTTGGCGACCATAACGGTTAATGTCAGCGCGGCGCCTACTCCTGTACCCGCCCCGACGCCTACCCCTGCGCCAACGCCGAAACCGACCCCGGCGCCTACCCCCGCGCCTACCCCGACGCCTACTCCTGCGCCTACGATGACTACCCCGGCGCCTGCGCCGACCCCGCAACCAACCGCGGCGCCAACACCTGCGCCGACCCCAGCAGCGCCACCGACGGCTTTCAACTGGTGGCTGGTCCTGGCGATTGTCGGTGGAGCTGTGGTGGTTGGTCTGCTCTTCTTCACCCTGTGGAAGCGAGGCGCTTAAATGGTAAACGATCCCTGCGTATGGAAGGAATCCAGGCAGGAAGAGGAGGTGCTAGAGATGTGAGGTGCAGCTTTTAATGGTCGAATAAGAGCTTTGAAGATAAAAGCAGATAAATTAGGAGGAGGACAATGAAAGGCTTAATCAGGAAATTAGTTATCATGCCAGTATCTATCATCATACTTTCGCTGGTATTCTCGTTCGTACCCGTTTTGAACGAACCCGGAGCCGCTCAGGCAGCCCCGTGGCCCGCCCGGGTGGTCTACAACGTCTATGCCACAGATGGCTGGGTAACGATGGCAGACGGCGTACCCATGTATATCTACGGTTATATCGGCGGACAGGCTGGCGTACCGCTGACCTACCAGGACTTCGGTTTGAACGCCATGGGCGGTAAGACGGTGACGATTCCCACCGGCGCCCCCACCCCGACCGCCGGACCGATAACCACTGCCGAACTGGCGCTCGCCGGCAAGGCGCAGCTCCCCGGACCGATTATCTATGCCCGCGTGGGCGATATCGTCGAGGTGCATCTGAAGAACCTGGGTACTCACATGGGCACCCAGGCTACTCCTAACGACCCGCATACCATTCACTGGCATGGTGTCGACCAGGATGCCGCCATGGATGGCGTCCCGGAGACTTCTCTCGCCGCACTGCCCGCCAACCTGCCGGGCAACCCCGGCGCGGGCAACGTAATTGTATACGAATTCACCTCCAGCTTCCCGGGCACCTATCTCTATCATTGCCATCAGGAAGCTTCCATCCATGTCCACATGGGCATGTATGGCGCCCTTATCTTCTACAATCCGAGAGATGCTGCCGCGGCGACCGGCCCCGGCAAGGGACAGGGCGGAACTCTCTTCGGTCACAAGTATGACTCGGACTATGTCATGCTCTTGAGCGAAATGGATCCCAACCAGAATAATACGGAGTACAACCCGCTTGCGGCTCCGCTCGTCTTCGCCGCGGTGCCGTTCAACGTCACCATGTTCTTCCCGACATACTGGATGATTAACGGTCTGAGCTTCCCCAACACCATCCATGCGGCGATGCTTACGGGTGGCGGCGCCTTCCTCTGGCAATGGTGGATAGACGCGCACCCGGGGTATGACCCGTTCATACAGGGTAGCGTCAATGCCAAGCTCGGACGCGGCGAAAAGGTGCTGGTACGCATGATTAACATTGGCTTCGAAGCAGAGCCGATGCATGTCCATGGCTTCCATCCCAAATTGATTGGTATGGACCAGAGGGCATGGACCTGGTCTAACCCGCCCGGAATTACCGCCGGACAGGGACTGGAAATGAACACTTTTTCCCCGGCTTCCGGTCAGACTATGGAACTCCTGCTCGATTTCGGCACGGTGAAACCGACTGCCAACTACTCGACACAGGTTTACAGCCGGACCAACGCTGCCGGTGCGCCGGTGCTCAATACCGACCTTACCGGTCTGCCGATGCCTGACCCGTTCTCCGGTATCGTCCTGCCTGCCGGCGACTATATTGCCGGCCCTGCGGTACCGACCCTGTTCCCGTGGCATAACCATGATGACTACAAGTCCACCAACTTCGGTATCTACCCCGGCGGACAGTTTACCATGGTCAATGTCCTGCCGTAACGAAAGTCAACGACATCAACGGGGGCTGGCTTAACGCCAGCCCCCTCTCCCCCTCTTAAAATCCGCTTCGCCGGGCTTTCTGGTGAACCCGCTCTTCCGGAATACGTGCATTTGTCCGCTCAAATTAAGTATCTTTACGTATTACTACGTATCCCACACCATGCAATAATAACAAAGAATCATTGAATTAGATTGGGGGGAGAGGATACTCATGAGCGGGAAATTAGTTACTATCAGGACTGCCCGGGCGCACAAAGACCGCAAAGTTTCACCCTGGAAAAAACACCGCTGGTGGTTAATTGGTGGAGTGTTGGGGTTATTACTATTATCACTCGGCGCAATCGCGCTTGCCAATGACGAGCCGGTCTTGGCTGAAGCTCCGGAGGCATCGAAAGTCCTGTCAGCCCAGGAAGGTTTGAATTTCGGCATCCTGATTCCTGCTTACATGCCCAGAGGCTTTGACCGTGAAGCAATGGACCTGAAGGTCAGCCCCAGCGGACCCAGCGGTGAACCGCTCGTCGAACTGACCTATCGCAATCTCGGCAAGAAAGCCGCCATCTTTTTAAGGCAATGGGTACCCGGTAATGCAGAGATGGAGACTCTCATAGGGTCAGTACCGATCGAAACCCGGTGGGGCAAAGGCTATTTGCACCTGAGAGCGACGATGGCGAGTATCTGGGTGGATATCGGGCAGTTGCGTATCGCTATCAGCAGCCCTAACCTCGGGCTTATCTCGGAAGAACAACTGCTCCAGATGGCGAACACCCTGGGGCTGGCTTCGCAGGAGCAGGCTTACAGCTTCAAGATGGAGCCGATAACTATCAAAGGTATTGCGCCGCCGCCGCCTTTTATCGTACAGATGAATGCAGAAGGTGTTCAGGAGTTTAACCTGACTATCACCCCCGGCGGCTATTCCCCGATGCGCTTCCAGGTGAAGAAAGGCGTTCCGGTCAAGATTAATTTCCGCGCCGTCGGGGAAGTTGCCTGCGGTGTTACGGGAGCCATTACACAGCCGGGCGGCAACAGCATCGGTATCGCCGTTACCAAGGAAAAGCCGCTGAGTGTCGTGGAATTTACACCTGAGGAAGCGGGAGATTGGCCCTTCTACTGTTCATCCAACTGCTACCGCGGTGTCATGACGGTGGTGGAATAATGTCTGCGAAAAAAATTGGCGCGATAATCTGCATACTGCTGGCGAGCATGTTGGCCGTCCTGGCGGCAGGTTGCGGCAAAGAAGAACCTCTCCCTGCCATGGGTAAAGTGGAGACTAATCCCAACCAAGAGATTTCGGGCGGCTCTGCCGCCCGGTACTCCAAGTTTCCGGTCATTCCCGTGGCTGCCAGTGAACCTGACGGGGATAATGTGACCCTGCTGGGCGTCGGGTTCAGCGGTGATAATGCTTACATTATGGTGGCATACACCGGCAATAAAGATCTTATATCACGTTGGGTGCAGGACGATGTCTATATCGTTGACGAAGCGACCATGGGTGTTTACAAAGATATCCCGGTGATGCCGATTAAGGGCCCTCTCATCGGCCGTCCCGCACACGATGGGCAGCCGGGATATTGCATGTTGATGAACTACTACAACGGCATTAAAAGCGGTTCGGTAGTTACGGTGGTCCTGGGCAACTACAAGCGTGAGCATTACGTAATACCGTAGATAAAGCGCAGGGCGCAGACAAAATAAAACACCGGAGGCAAAAATGTTCAAGTTTCTGGGTATCGTTCTTATCGTGGTGGCGCTGGCAGTGGCGGTAGTCCCCAATTTCACCGATTGTGAATCGCAGGGGGGCATGATTACCTTGGCTAACGGCAAGCTAATTTCCATGAAGTGCCACTGGGCGGGACGGGCGGAAATACCGGTGGGTCTTTCGCTCCTGGTAGTGGGCGGCATGATGACTTTCAACCGCCGCAGGGTCAGCCTGATGAACCTTTCCGTCCTGGGGATTGTCCTGAGCGGGTTGGCGCTGGCGGTGCCTACTTATCTTGTCGGAACCTGTGCTACGCCGA
>JAQTRN010000133.1 GCA_028711795.1 Dehalococcoidales bacterium
GTTGGGTGGTGGCTTTGCCGTCTATGGGCTATATCCCGAGTACGCTGACTGTTACGCCTTTCACGTAATGTACCTTGGCCACGAGGGAAAATCCGAGACGGAAGCTTTTCTCCGGGAGTGCTTTGAGGTGGTGAGCGATGGGGAGATCCCCACCCGTATGACCTCAGGTATTACCAATCCGCCAATCGTCTGGCGCTATTTTCTGAAAATTGGCGAATATATTCTTAAAGACCGCTTAGCCGACGACTATGTGGTTGACCGCGTAATGGATATCAATACAAAATTAAAGGACTCCTTTGTTTTTTCCAGTGGTAAGAATATGGGAGTGTTTAAGGGTGTGGGGTACCCTGAAGATATCGCCGAATACTTCCGCCTGGAGGAATATAGAGGGTACTTATGGACCGCCCACGGCCGATTCCCCACCAACACTCCGGGCTGGTGGGGGGGTGCGCACCCGTTCTGTGTCCTGGACTGGACAGTGGTGCACAATGGCGAGATTTCCTCTTACGGCATTAACCGGCGATACCTGGAACAATTTGGCTATCAGTGTACCCTGCAGACCGATACCGAAGTAGTCGCTTATGCTACTGATCTACTCATGCGGCGGCATGGACTTCCCCTGGAAATCGTGGCCTGGATTATGGCGCCGCCTCTATGGGATGATATTGAACGACGGCCTCCGGCCGAGCAGAGGCTATTACGAACTTTGCGTCAGGTTTACGGGAGCCTGCTACTTAACGGGCCATTTACCGTTATTATCGCTCATCAGGAGGAAATGATCGGACTGACCGACCGTATCCGACTCCGCCCGTTATCGGTAGGCGAAAAGGGTACCATGCTCTACCTTTCATCCGAGGAATCGGCCATCCGCTTAATCTGTCCCGATCTGGATAGAACTTGGACCCCGATGGGTGGCGAACCGGTAGTGGGTAGATTACAGAAGTCAGAATTACTGCCTCTTGCCGGGAAGGTTTGATATGTTGACTAAAAGAATTATTCCTTGCCTTGATGTCAAGGATGGCCGGGTGGTGAAGGGCACCAGTTTCATTGACCTGCGCGATGCCGGCGACCCGGTGGCACTGGCCAGATTTTATTATCAGGAGGGGGCTGATGAGCTGGTCTTTCTGGATATTACGGCCACTCCGGAGGAACGCAATACCATGGTGGGAGTAGTCGAACGTATCTCTGCGGAAGTCTTCATGCCGCTTACTATCGGTGGGGGTTTACGAAATCTGGATGATATGCGACGTATGCTGCTGGCCGGGGCGGATAAAATCTCGGTCAACACCGCCGCGGTGCTGCAACCAACCGTCATCACTGACGGGGCCGATAAATTCGGCAGCCAGTGTATCGTAGTGGCGATTGATGCCAAAAGAGTAATTGACCGGCCGGGACTACATTGGGAGGTCTACACTCACAGTGGCCAGAAAGCGACCGGGCTGGACGCTCTTATCTGGGCAAAAAGAGTGGTCGAACTCGGGGCTGGTGAGATATTGCTCACCAGTATCGATGCTGACGGTCGTCGCGCCGGATATGATATCGAGCTTACCCGTACTATATCTGAGACCGTCAGTGTTCCCGTCATTGCCAGTGGCGGGGCCGGTACGCCGGATGACCTTTATCAGGCTCTAGTCCCGGGTAAAGCCGACGCCGTTCTAGCGGCCAGTATCTTTCACTACGGCACTTACTCTATCCGTGAGGTTAAAAACTATCTGATTCAAAAAGGAATACCTATACGGATGTGAAGGAGAATCCGATGAAGACCTATATGCCATCTAAATTTTTAGTTGAAAGAGATCCGGAACGGTGCATCCAGTGTCAGGTATGTGTCAACCAGTGCTCCTTCGATACTCATTACTATGACGCCGAAGATGACGTTGTCATGAGCCGAGAGGAGAACTGTGTTGGTTGTCATCGTTGTGTTCTCTTCTGCCCCACCAAAGCACTAACCATCAAAAGACACCCTCTGGAGTACCGTGAGAACTATAATTGGACTCCGGAAGCGATTGAGGATATCATCAGGCAGGCAGAGACCGGCGGGATGCTCCTCACCGGTATGGGCGATGATAAACCGCACCGCATCTACTGGGACCACCTGGTACTCAATGCCAGTCAGGTAACCAACCCGTCAATTGACCCATTACGGGAACCCATGGAGTTGACTACTTATATTGGCCGAAAACCCGACCGGGTGGAAATCGACCAGAAGACATGTGCCCTGAAAACTGAACTGGCTCCTCAAGTCCAACTGGACGTACCGGTCATGTTTGCCGGCATGTCTTACGGGGCCATCAGCCTCAATGCTCACGAATCCCTTGCCCGGGCGGCTACTGAGATGGGTACTCTGTGGAATACCGGAGAAGGTGGGTTGCATTCCAGTTTATACAAATACGGCCATAACACCATTGTCCAGGTAGCCTCCGGTCGTTTCGGAGTGCAGCCGAGTTATCTGGACATTGCCAGAGTGATTGAAATAAAAATAGGCCAGGGAGCCAAGCCCGGTATCGGCGGCCATCTCCCCGGTGAAAAGGTGAGCGCTGAAGTCTCTCTGACCCGGATGATACCTAAAGGGACCGACGCCCTATCACCGGCGCCGCAACATGATATTTACTCGATAGAAGACCTATCACAACTGATCTATGCTTTAAAAGAGGCTACCAACTATACCAAACCGATATCGGTAAAGATCGCTGCCGTCCATAATTCAGCTGCGATTGCCAGTGGCATGGTCCGAGCCGGCGCTGACATTATTGTTCTGGATGGGCTGAGAGGGGCGACCGGCGCGGCCCCGAAAATTATCCGTGATAACGTCGGTATCCCTATCGAATTAGCCCTGGCCTCGGTGGACAGTCGACTACGCAAGGAAGGCATCCGCAACCGTGCTTCCCTGGTGATTTCGGGTGGTATCAGGAACAGCGGAGACGTCACCAAAGCGATCGCCCTTGGTGCTGATGCTGTCTACATCGGTACTGCCGCCCTGATCGCTCTCGGCTGCACGGTGTGTCAGCAGTGTCACACCGGGAAATGCGCCTGGGGTATCTGCACCACTAACCTTTCCCTGACCAAGAGGATCAACCCGGACATTGGTGCGCGTAGACTGTCCAACCTGCTCCGTGGCTGGAGCCTGGAGATCAAAGATATGCTTGGGGGCATGGGAATCAACGCATTGGAGAGTCTGAGGGGGAACCGTTTGCACTTGCGCGGTATCGGGCTTACGGATACCGAGCTCGAAATACTGGGAGTAAACATGGCAGGAGCTTGATATGGAAAAGAGTATTCAATTAGAAGCTAACCGGGTGGTAACGATTGATGCCAGTGGTGTTTACTATCGTGACCTCAATGCTGAACTGAGGAATATTATCTCCAATGGCGTTGATAAAATCGAACTGAAGAATGTCTATGGCCAAAGATATATTGGCACCGACCTGAACCGGTCGGTTGAAATCGAAGTCGTTGGTACTCCCGGGAATGATCTGGGGGCCTTCATGGAAGGGCCCAAAATCATTGTGCGCGGTAATGCTCAGGATGGCTGTGGAAACACCATGAATGATGGGACAATCATAATCCACGGTAATGCCGGTGATGTGGTTGGCCTGTCGGCCCGAGGGGGTAAAATCTTTGTGAAAGGTAACGTTGGCTACCGCGCCGGCATTCATATGAAGGAATACGGCGACAAGAAGCCGGTAATAGTTATTGGTGGGACCGCCCAGAGTTTTTTTGGCGAGTATATGGCCGGCGGTATCTTGATACTGCTGGGGTTAACTCTGAAAGAAGGGGAGCGCCATAGAGCCGATTTCATCGGTACCGGTATGCATGGTGGTGTCATTTACCTGAGTGGTGCTGTCGAGAATCACCAATTGGGAAAAGAAGTGGGCGTCGCTGAACTTAATGAGGCCGACCACCAGATTCTACGCCAGTATGTAGGTCAGTATGCTGATTACTTCAACTACAATGCCGGTGAGATACTGGGGCGTAAATTTGTCAAACTCTTTCCCCGATGGCTTCGACCCTATGGCCGACTTTACACGTACTGAGAGAAACAATATTAAGAAGCGCCTACGATATGGCAAATGGGGCAAGGTGGCCGGTCATTGAATAAAAGTATTTATAATACTGAGAAGAACATAGATGGGGAGAACCTGTCTTTGATTCTGACGAAGAACGGCTGCTCTTGTTTTACTGCCTGCGATGAAGAAAAGGAGTAGCCAGATAGATTCCGGAGAAATCCCCTGACCTGTTGTTACTGGCGTGCAGCAGCTTTTCCCGGCTAACCAGACTTTCCCAGGACTTCGGTAGTATCCG
>JAQTRN010000134.1 GCA_028711795.1 Dehalococcoidales bacterium
TGAGATATCATCTCTAAAATTCCCTCGGCACCTCCTTTCATCTTTATCATAAAATAATAGTCCCAGAGATGATGGGTGTCTGTGATTTTCGTCTCCTTTTTTGTCATTGGCGACCGAGTGAGCCTATAATAGACGGGTGTTATCTTATGGAGAATAACCGTGAGGACCAGCGACTTTAACTACCAGCTTCCCGCCGGGCTTATCGCCCAGACACCCATCGAGCCCAGAGACCAGTCCCGCCTGATGGTCCTGAGCCGAAAAGACAGGTCGGTGGCACACCGCCGGTTCCACGAGATAACTGATTATGTCAAATCCGGGGACGTCCTGGTGTTCAACGAAAGCCGGGTTATCCCGGCGCGCCTCAGTGGCCGGAAGGCCGGGACCGGGGCCAGAGTAGAAATACTATTACTGCGTCGACTCGGTCCTAATACCTGGGAAACCCTGGTCAGGCCCGGCAAACGGCTGAAGAGTGGCAGTATTATCGAACTGACCGCGAACGCCGCTAGTGGCAACGGGCACGATCCCCGGGCTCTGGCCCGGGTCGTCGGGGTAAGGGACAGGGGCATCAGACTGGTGGAGTTTGCCGACGAAGCACAATTATCAGGACTGGGGAAAATCCCGTTGCCGCCCTATATCCATACCCCATTAACGACCCCGGAACGTTACCAGACGGTCTACGCCCGGGCGGACGGTAGTGTCGCCGCACCAACGGCCGGGCTGCACTTTACCCCGGAACTCATGAAGAAAATACAGGATAAAGGGGCGCGATGTCTCTTTGTTACTCTGCATATCGGGCTGGACACCTTCTTACCGGTGCGGGAAGATGACCCGCGGGAACACCCGATTCACCGGGAATACGGAGTCCTGAGCCAGGAAGTGGCCGACCAGATAAACCAGGCTAAAGCAGACGGCCGGCGGATTATCTGCGTCGGCACCACCAGCGTCCGGTTGGTCGAAGCCGCGGCCCAGGCAAACCACTCAGCCCCACTGCAACCATTTACCGGCTGGGTAGACCTCTTCATTCTCCCCGGATACCAGTTCCGGATAGTTGATGCCCTCATTACTAACTTCCACTTACCGGAATCAACGCTATTGATGCTGGTTTCTGCCTTTGCCGGGAAAGAGCTTATCGACCACGCCTACCGCGAAGCCATCACCCAAAAATACCGTTTCTATAGTTTTGGCGATGCAATGCTGATACTATAAGGTGATTTTTTATGCCTCTTTCTAACCGTAAGCTAGTTCAGATAGGTTAGTGACACTTATGATAGAACCGGAAGGCTCTTATATACCTGGATGGATACTGTTAGGAAGTAATTGGTTTCACAAAAACGACGAGGCGTCGCGGTGACAAAGTCGTTCCTTGCAAGCAATCCTGTAGTGATAATCGTGGAGGCACTAGTCGATGCCGAATGAACAAGAACACGAACTCAAACTTAAAGAAGCAGATAGACTTCTAGGAAAGCAACAGATACGGAGAGAAGTGAAAAACAAGTTCTATTACACTTACCCAAGACTTTTTAGTGAACTTTTTGAACTTCTTTCCCTATCCGAATCAGATGAGTTGTTTTTTAATATATCAATGCATTTTTCTGGAAGAATGATTCATGACTACCCAGGAGACAAAGACGACATTAAGATAGATTGGTGGCAAGATCCAAACATAAACTACTCGTTGTTATTTCAGGAGATTTTTGATGATTACTGGGCATCATTTATGTGTTTTCAACACGGTTTTACTAAGCAATGTACACAGATCCTACGGAACACCTTGGAGTTAACTCTAAATGTATTCTTTATGAAATTCTGCAAAGGAGAAAACAACGAAACGATTATCAGATGGTCAAAAGGTGAAAGAATTGCGAAAACCGTATCATGTGTGATTGAAGCCGTAAAAAACACCGAATTTTCAAAAGCAGAACATATTTCCTCTTATTTGGCAAACTTATATGCCATGCTAAGCATGGCGACGCATTCTCAAAAGAAAATGATGACATCTTTGGCCGTAACTGGTGGTATATGGGTCAAAGATAAAATGATGTTTGAGCCCTTTATTGTTCTACAGACGAGAAGTATATTTCTTTTAGTAGTTGAAACTGAGTTGAAATTGATAAGGTATTTTTTCGTTCAAGATACCGAGTTCACCTCCAAAATATTGGATTCGATAGGCAAAATGGAAGAACATTTGAAAAAATACTTCATGGTTATAGAAAGTATTAAAAAGGGCTACATTATTCACAGAAAACAGATTAATCTGGATTCTGGAAAATCTGTGCAGGTTTCTTTGAAGATAAATAACGACTGGGAATTATTAGGCAAACATACAAAGTTGTTGTCACAGGAAGAAAAGAAAGAACTAGATCGAAGAATACAAGGACTGTTACTACGCGATGATACTACATAAATTACTCGAGAGGCGGTCATAGTCTTTGCAGTCTATTCTTCAACCCTCTCGCTGATGGATGGTATACTACTTGAGTATGGCTTTTGGATAGCCCCACTCCTTCGAGATGGAATTCCTGTCTATACTATAGGTTGGGAGAATCATGAAGATTCTGCTACATATCTGCTGCGGGGTTTGCGCCGCCGGGGTGGCGGAGAGGTTAATGGCGGAAGGACACAAGATTACCGGGTTATTCTATAATCCCAATATCCACCCACCAGCCGAATACGACCGCCGGCTAGAGGTCGCCCGGAGGGTCGCCCGGCAATTCCACTTCCCGCTGGAGGAAGGTCCCTACACACCGGAAGAATGGCTCCGGGAAACAGAATCGCTGGCCGATGAGCCGGAGGGCGGCCAGAGGTGCGCTGTCTGCTTCAGGCTGCGACTGCAAACGGCACATTCGCATATGGAGAGACTGGGACTGGACGCCTTTACCACCACCTTGACCATCAGCCCGCACAAGCAGGCAAGAGTCGTCAACAGAATCGGGCGGGAGATTGGCGGCGACAAGTTCCTGGAACGAGACTTCAAAAAGCAGGCCGGTTTCCAGCGAGCGATGACCCTGGCGCAGGAACTATCTCTGTACCGTCAGAATTACTGTGGCTGCCGGTACAGTATCAGAACGGAGCAAGGATAAGAGTAGAATGAATATTTTCTTCGTAATAGTCCTGGCAGCCCTTCTCCTCGAGTTTACGCTGCACCTGGTAGCCAATATTCTCAATCTCGGGTCGCTGAGAACGGAATTACCCCCGGCGCTCGAGGGTGTGTACCAGCCGGAGGAGTACCGCAACTCACAGGCCTACACCCGGGCCGGATTACGCTTCGAAATGGTCACCGACGGCTTTTCCCTGCTCGTCATCCTGGCGTTCTGGTTCGCCCGGGGCTTCAACTACCTCGACCAGTTGGTACGGAGCTGGGTCTTCGTCCCCATCGTTAACAGACTGCTATATCTCGGTATCCTGCTGGCCGCATACAGCCTGCTGACCCTCCCCTTCGGTATCTACGCCACCTTTGTCATCGAGGAGCGCTTCGGCTTCAACCGCACGACTCCCCGGACCTTTATACTGGACCGGATTAAAGGGCTACTCCTGGGAGTACTGCTCGGCGGGCCACTGCTGGCCGGCGTGCTGGCTTTGTTTCAGTACACGGGACCACTCGCCTGGCTGTACTGCTGGGCCGCCATCATTCTTTTCTCCCTGGCCGTACAATACATCGCCCCGACCTGGATTATGCCCCTGTTCAACAAGTTCACGCCGATGGAGTCCGGCCCACTAAAAGAATCAATCCTGCAATACGCCAGGTCGGTCAACTTCCCCATCAGCAATGTCTTCGTCATGGACGGCTCCAAGCGGTCCAGCAAAACGAACGCCTTCTTCACCGGATTTGGCCGTAACAAGCGTATCGCCCTCTTCGATACCCTGATCGCCAGGCATACCACCGCGGAACTGGTGACCGTGCTGGCTCACGAAATCGGGCATTACCAGAAAAGACATATTTTACAGGGGACTATTATCAGTATCGCGCATACCGGCGTTATTCTGTTCCTGCTCTCGCTGTTCCTGAACAGCCCCGGGCTCTATCAGGCCTTTTACGTGGCACAGCCATCCGTTTACACTGGGCTGCTCTTCTTCGGACTGCTCTACACGCCGATAGAGCTGGTGCTCTCTATGGTGTTGCAGGCGGTCTCCCGCAAACACGAATACGAAGCCGACCGGTTTGCCGCCGAGACCATCGCCGAGCCGGAAGCGATGGCGACCGCGCTGAGGAAGCTTTCTTCGACCAACCTCTCCAATCTGACTCCACACCCCTTCTACGTCTTTCTCAACTACTCCCACCCGCCGCTCCTG
>JAQTRN010000135.1 GCA_028711795.1 Dehalococcoidales bacterium
TGGTAAGCAAGTCTAGCCCGCTGGTCTGTGCAACGCTACCGGTAAAGGACGTAAAGGATCTCTCAACCCGTGATGACGTGGCCACTGTATATCTGAACGAGGGCATTGATACTCCCGCGCTCGAGGTAGCCAAAGTTGCGGACGAGGTCTGGAGGGTCTGGGCGGCGGGCATCACCGGGGCCGGCCAGACGGTAGGAGACCTGGAGCCGGGTGATGCGGCTACACTGACAGGCCCGCAGCCGTATGATAACTGGTACCTGCCCCGACTGACACACATGGGGTCTTATCCGAACAATTACTACGCGCATGCGACGGCTGTATCCGGCATCATCGCCAGCACCCACGTAAGGCGCACCGGAATGAGCTATAACGCTGCAATCTATGGAGACGGCTCGAATAAAGGTGACCGCACTGAGATCGCGGCAGGGGCCCAGAACCTTGCCGGGAATTATGTGGATACTGTCAATTACAGCGGCGGCTCCAACCAGGGCGGGGTATTAGGGCTAAGCATCCTGGACCGGGTCATGGATGACATAGTGCGAGTTTATGCCGATAACATGATCTGCGCGGGGGGAAACGAGGGGAACGACGGCTACATTATCTCGCCGGCCCAGGCCTATAATGTCGTCGCTGTGGGAGCCTTCGACGACCACAACACCGGCTCCTTCGCCGATGACACCATGGCTACATTCTCCAGCGGCGTCGATCCTATTTCAGCACACAGCGATCGCGAAAAGCCCGAGGTGGCCGCCCCCGGAGTCAACATCAATAGCCTTACCAACTCGCTCCTCGGTAACGGGGACGTCGGGTCCGGGACAAGCTATGCCGCGCCGATGGTCAGCGGTATCTGTGCCCTGCTTGGGGAGAAGACCCCGGCGTTGAACGGTTGGCCCGAAGCGGTCAAGGCCATCGTCATGGCTACTGCGTGGCGCAATATAGAGGGGGCCAGCCGGCTGAGCGAGCTTGACGGGGCGGGCGCCGTGGATGCCTTTAAGGCCATGGTTACCAGCAACTATAATTGGCCGTTGGGCTATAAAACACCTACCAATAACAACAGGGGCTGGGGAGCCAGTAGTATCACCCCCGCCTGGTTCGATGAGACAGGCACTTTAAATACCCTGGCCGAGGTATATCTCGTGGCCGGCAAGCGGTTCCGCGCGTGCTTTAGCTGGGATACCAATACCTCATATGCGAACTATACCACTCAACCCAGTGCCGACCTGGACCTGTGGTTAGTTAATTCTTCAAACATTGTGGTTACATCTTCCTCTTCCTGGGATAACACTTACGAAATCGTGGACTTTACCGTTCCCGCCACCGGGTATTACAAGTTAAAGGCGTACAATTTCCGCTTCGATGAAGCCATGACGTATGCAGGATGGGCCTGGTATTCACTGTAAACAAAAAGCGGTCAGGGGGGCCCGGGCAGGGCCTTCCCTGGCCTAACTAATTTCTTGCTGCAGCGTTTCATATATTAAAGGAAAATGATTGGGAGGACGGATATGAAACGCACCAGGATCACAATGAAAACAGTGGCCCTTATATTGGCTTCGGTCATAACACTCTTGATGCTATTCATCGCGGCATGCACATCTCAAAACCAGGAAACACCTATTCCAACCGGTACCCCAACCCCGCTGCCTACCACCACGCCCGCGCCTTCTATCGATAGACCCGCCCCGAGCACACCGCCAGCTTCAACCTCACCGGGTCAGAGCGCGGTGGCAGCTGCCCCCGCCGGCTGGAACAGGCTGGCTATCGGAGAAAGCCCGGGGTCTCAACCTGCAAGCGAAGAAGTGGTGGTAGCAGGGAGCGACAATGAAACACAGGCGCTGGCAGGAATCCTGAGCAATCAAAGCGATATCTCGGCCGTTGAGTCTGCGGACCTCAAGGACTACCTCGTTGTCGGTCTTTTCCGGGGAGTAACGAATACAAGTGGCTACGGCATCACACTCCAGGAGTTGAAATTTGCCACCGGTGAAGTTACACTTGTTGTTGGACTGTCCAACCCTTCAAAAGGCTCGGAAACAGTACCTGCTACCTTCACCAGCTATGATATCGGCAAGATATCCCGCAGTCAACTGACATTGAATAGTGACGGCTCTATAAACTTTATCATGACGGATAATGCCGGCAATAAGCTGGCCCAGACCAAATATACGCCCTGAAGAATTCCCGAAATGGACTTGAAGCGGTCTGGCAAACACCTGAGCCTGGGCCGGGCCATTTTAATGGTAGTACTGGCCGCCAGCATGCTGCTGACCCCTTCCGTGGCGGAGGCCAGCAGCGTGACCGGCTGGGGCGGGATAAGCACAATCTATTACGCTCCGTCCCAGGATGACGCCGCCAATCACTTCCTCAGGGAAGCCGCCCAGGACCTGAGGGACAATCTCCAGCAGGCCGGCAGGTCACTTGTTATTACCACCGCGACGAGGCCGGCCTCGGGCAGCATCTATCTCGAGGTCAACCCTGCCCTTACCGATCTAGCGGGTAAAGGCGAGGAAGCCTTCAGGCTGTATACCGACGGCACCGGCATATACATCACCGGCAAGACCTCGCTGGCGGTCAGGGACGGCGTCTACACCCTGCTGGACAAACTCGGCTTCAGATGGTTCTTCACCGGTCCGGTGTGGTGGGTGAAGCCGGATACCCTTGTCTATCCGGAAGGATTGAACGAGGTCCAGGAGCCGTTTTACTACTGGAGGCGCGTTTACGTTTGGTCAAGGATAAATCCCACCGGGGTCTCGGACTGGGCGAAGCGGAACCGTCTTTTCGGGGCCGAGGACTACTCTTGCGACCAGAACTACTACAAGATTGCCGCTTACAATAACTATGGCGGGTACGGCTCTCTCGATGCCATGTATGCCGCCCATCCCGAATGGTTTCTGCCTGAAGGCACCGCCCCCACCGGCAACATGCAGTGGGAGCTGCGTCCGGATAATCCCGATGTGGCGGCGATGGCCACGGCATATGCCCGCGACCTGCTAAGCTCGCCCCTGCACCGGTACGCTTCCAGCAATTATCTCTGGCCGTACGGCGCGGTACCCATCGCCCCCAACGATGACGCGAAGTGGGACCCGCCGTGGAACCACACCGCAGACTGGCAGACCATCACCGATAAGGTCTTTCATCTGGCCAACGAGGTAGCCCGTAATATCCAGGCCGAATTCCCCGGCGCCCTGTTATGCGCCATGAGCTACAGCACCTACTCCGGTATCCCGACCTTTCCTCTTCAGCCGAACCTGCTGGTCATGGTAAGCACCGAGTTCAACAGGAGTCCGCTCACCTTCGAGCAGCGATTGGACGGCATGCTTGCCAAAGGCGTCCATGTCGGCGTCTTTGATTTCTACGGGGAATGGGTCTACTGGCAGGACCTGCCGCTGCTGAACCTCAGCAAGATCAGGGCCTTGACCTCTTACGCCCAGAAGGGCATCCGGGCCTTCCACACCCAGACCGGCGGTGATGCCTGGGGGGTGACCGGCCTGACCTCCTATGCCGCCTCAAAGATGCTCTGGGATCCCTTCCAGGACTTCGATGCCATCCTTTCCGATTTCTACAGCAAAGCCTTCGGCCCGGCCGCTTCGGTCATGCAGCGCTACTACGGAAGGTACCAGGACACGGCACCGATGATAACCTTCAGGGCGCCACCCTCCTCGTTGCCCCAGACGGTCGGGGACTGCTTTCATGACCTGGCCGAGGCAGAGTCGCTGGTGGGCGGCAACGCGGCATACCTGGAACGCATCCGCGAGCTTGAGTACTACCAGCGGTTCCTCTGGTTCTACCACGTCCGGGGGCTGGCCAATCTCGGACTCGATGAGCTAAAGAGCTTCTATGCCTTCGTCACCAGGATCAGGGACCTGTATATAATCGACTACGCTTATGACGAGCCGGCAGTACGGGCCGAGTTGAAAAACCGGGGCCTGGTGGACTCGCAAATCGACGCCCTGCAGGACTTTACCCCGCCGACGGCGGCCGAGGCCAGCGCCTGGCTAAATGAAGCCCTGGCGGCATTCCCCGCTGCCGGCATTCCTCCGGTCGCGAATAGCCAGAGCGTAACCACCGATGAAAACTCGCCCGTGGCCATCAGCCTGTCTGCCTCCAGCCCCGGTGGCAACCCACTGACCTATAACATCGTCGGCTATCCCGCCCACGGTAGCCTGTCGGGGAGCCCGCCGGCGCTGACTTATACCCCTGAACCGGGTTTTACCGGCGCGGACAGCTTCACCTTTACCGCCAGCGACGGAAGCGCCACCTCTAACATAGCCACCGTATCCGTGACCGTGGAACC
>JAQTRN010000004.1 GCA_028711795.1 Dehalococcoidales bacterium
GCTGCTGCCAGGGTCCCAAGGATATTCCCGATACGGTAGCCCAGGCTTCCGCAGCCGCGGCCAGGGCACTGGCCATGATTAGCCGGGGGCATATTGAAATTGAAGCGGCTACCTCAGTGGTTGATGAGGACCTTTGCTCCGGCTGTAAAGTTTGCACCTTCCTCTGCCCCTATAGTGCCATCTCCTTCGATGATGAGAAGAAGGTCTCACGAATTAATGAAGCTCTGTGCAAGGGTTGTGGTGTCTGCGTGGCCGCCTGCCCCAGCGGCGCGATCACGGGTAAACACTTTACCAAGAGACAAATCATGGCTGAAATCGAGGGGGTACTAAGGTAGAAGGGTTTTGAACCGAAGATTGTCGCCCTTTTGTGCACTTGGTGTTCCCCGGCGAAATAGCTCGAGTTAGCTTGGTAGATTCTGGCATGGCGCAGTCAATATTGACTGCGCCATGCTTTTTTATCCGGTGTATTCCTCTTCTTTGAGCAGGCTGGCCATCGTGTCTAGATATTGTTTTCGCGTCAGGCGGGGCTGGCTTCGGGCCAGGACCTCCTTCGCTTTGGCCGCGCCATCAGCCAGAAGATCAATCACGGTCATGGCCATCGCCTTGGCCGGATTGATAACCGCGACTTCGTAGTCCTGGATAAGGTGGTCAATACCGTGGCTGGTACCGGTAGCGCCGCCGGCATAAGGATGTATAGCGGGTATGATGTAACTCAGGTCGCCCATATCGGTGGAGCCGGTGCCGTGTCCTTTTTGCGTGATTTCCCTCTCCCCGATAAGCTGGATTGCGTTGGCCCGGAACACTTCCTGGAGAGCGGGGTCATTTATTATCGGGAAATAGCCGGGGAGAGTGGTTATCCGTACTTTGCCGCCGACCGCCAGGGCGCCGGCACGGAGGGCACGGTCAACCTTTCGGGAGGCGTCCTGAATGGCTTCCATGGTCTTGCCGCGTACGTAGGTCTCCAAGCGGACATCCTCAGGGACGATATTGACCACCTCCCCACCCTTAGTGATGATGGGGTGGACCCGGATCGTATCATCATCGCGGAAAGTCTCCCGCTGGGCGTGGATAGCGTTGATGGCGATCATGGCAGCATTGAGGGCGTTTATCCCTTTGTGGGGTTCGCCACCGGCGTGGGCGCTGTGGCCCAGGAACTGCACTCGTTTGGCCACCATGCCGTTACTGGTACCGCCCAGGGCAATCTGCCTGTCCCCGGGGACACTGGTGATATGGGTCATCATAGCCATATCAACATCATCGAACTCACCGAGCTTTACCAGTTCCGGTTTACCGCCGAGGAAAGAGAGTTTCCCCTGTTTACGTAAGTTCTCACGGAACTCAATCTCGATATACTCCTCGGCCGGGACAGCCATGAAAGCGATCTTACCGGCCAGGAATGGTAGTACTCCAGATTGGGTGAGGGCGATCGCGACGCCGATCAGCATACCAACCTGGGCGTGATGTCCACAGGCATGAGCAGCGCCGGTTTGGGGGTCAGCTTTAGGGTGCTGCGGGACAATCAGGGAGTCCAGTTCGCCCAGGACCGCCACTGTAGGACCGGGGCTACCACTGCTAACTACGCCCTTGACGCCGGTAATTGCCAGGCCGTCACGATAGGTTATTCCCAGTCCGGCGAAGTTCTGGGCTACCAGACGCGAAGTCTTGACCTCGCGGAAGCCGGTCTCGGGGTTGTCCAGTATGGTCTGGGCGACTCCGGTTATTTTCTGGCTCTGGCGGTCGATCTCCTGGCAGGCGGTTGCTTTCAGCTCCTGAATCGATGGCATAATGGCCCTCCTTTAGAGAAACAAACTGGCCGTATCATGCCATACTGGATTGGAATTGGCAAACGCCGCACTTATAAAATGAGGAAGAGCCAGGGTATTGCCCTGGCTCTTCCTGTTCTCGATGACTAAGGTTTAAGCTTCGATATGAAGACTGAGTTCCTGAGTATCACTCTTCTGGGGGCTCGAAACGTCAGTGACTTTAATCGTCAAATCTATTTCTTCGGAAGTAGTCGGTGTTCCCGAAATAAATACCTGTATTGGCATCCAGAGTCAGGGTGGCCGGTAAGCTACCGGTCACAACGCTCCAGGTATATGGCTTGATGCCGCCGGTGGCTTCGATGGTAGCTGAATAGGCGACCCCCACCCGGCCATTAGCCAGGCTGGTGGTGGTGATCTTTAATGGAGCGGCGGGAGCAATCTGGATACTGAAGTCCTGGCTATCGCTGTCAGGCGAGACGGCGCTGTCAGTAGCCTGGACAGTGGAGTTGGCGGTGCCCACTGCGGTCGGGATTCCAGAGATGACTCCAGTGGTTGCATTTAGAGCAGTCAGAGTCAGTCCGGCAGGTAAAGTGCCAGTGGTAACACTCCAGTTATAAGGGCTTGTACCGCCAATGGCCGCTACCTGAGCGGAGTAGGCCTCGCCGACCTTTCCGGCAGATAGACTGGTAGTAGTAATGATCAAATCCCCGGCGGCAGCGATGGTGATGGTGTAACTCCGGCTGGCAATTTTGGCTGGAACTGAGCTGTCCGTAGCCTGGATCGTGAAAGTGAAGTCTCCCGGCGTGGTTGGGGTCCCCGAAATAACACCGGTGGTTGCGTTAAGTGTCAAGTCCGCTTGTAGACTACCGGCGGTAATACTCCAACTGTAAGACTCCTTACCCCCAGTAGCTTCTAACGTAGTGGTGTAAGCAATGCCGACACCGCCATTGGGTAGACTGACGGTAGTGATCTGGAGAGCTTCTTTCGGGGCTTGTTGGGTAACAGTCAGTTTGACTACCGGCTTGACCATGATCTTACCCTGGCCGGTGAAGTGTACCGACTTATCGGCATCGAAATCGACCAGAAGGATAGTAGTCCCATCTTCGGTGATATCAAAGGGGTGAATCAGCTTTAATTTGTCGCTGGGCAGGACCGCCGGGACCGTGGTCTCTTTGGTCACACCATTCTCCTGGTATTTATAGGTCACCGCAACCCCCTCTACGGTCAACCGTATCTGGGTATATTTGCCGGTGCCTATTTCAGCGGTGACCAGGAGTCCCTCGATATCTTCTTTCTTGAGCTTGACGAGGTCAAATTGCTTATTGGCATCCAGTGTTATATTGACCCATTCCCCATTACCATCCCCATCCCCATCTTGCTCCTGCTCCTGTTCTTGCTGTTGTCCTCCTTGTTCCTGTTCTTGCTCTTGCTCGGCTACGGCCTTGTGGACTTCAACTGCGGAAAACGTGATCATGACGCTGGTCACCTCTTCCCTCGGTGGAGCGTCCGTGACCCGTACCTCGATTCTCCCGGTACTGGCTGCTGGAGTCGCTAAGCCGGGAGACGCCGATGGCATGCATCCGGCCATTAGCATGGCCACCATGGCCAGAACTGTGACGAATATGAGTTTTGCTTTCATTCTTGCCTCCTTCTATTGGTTGTAGAAGCTGCTTATTTGCTATCTACTCTTTATAACGGAGAACAGCGTAAAGTGTCAGGGGGAATTCTATCTGAGTTGCCGGTTCCAGGCAGGTACGGTAGTACCTGGTGAGGGAAGTTTTCAGGGCGGCTTACGGATGTTTGCCTTTAGACTTCGCTTCCCTTGGCCGGTGGTCGGCGCCGCTCTCGTTGACCTGGGGTTTAAGGATGTATTTTTCGCTGCTCTGCGGGTTGCCGGTAGAGACTACCGTCAGGTCGTAGGTGAAGCTGGTGATGGTGTCGGTGGTGACCTGGAAAGGTTTGGCGATGTGTAATTTGTTGCCGGGTAGCTTTATGGCTACCATTTGCCCGGTTTCTTTCAGAATACCGCGGACATCGGTGACATAAATAAAGGTATTATCGTACTGACCTTCGGGAATATTCCCCCGCCATATCTCCTGTGTCTTCTCGCCCGGTAGCAGGGTCAGATCAACCTGGTCTATCTCTGGTTCAAACTCAACCCACTGGTCGTCGGAGCTACCGCTGGGCAAAAGGCCGATTTTTGAGATGGAAACGGCCACACTGGTGAAATCGCTGATGGCGTTGACATCATCACTTATCAGGAAGACGAAGTTCCCTCTAGGGTCGGCCACTGGTCCTGGCCCTGTTGGCCCTACTGACGGCGCAAATTGCCGGAAGCCGAAATAACCCGCGACCACTACCAGTAGTATGATGGTGGCCGTGGCCAGTACCCGCGACCAGGTCATCATTCTCCAAAACGGGGAACGCCTTTCTGCTGGCATCTCCGATTTTTCACGGGCGATGTCAAAGCGTTGTCTGGCGGTCTGCTTAGCACTGGCCGTTGGTTTGAAGGCATAGGCCTTTTGCGTCTGCGTCATCGTCTGGAGCAATGGTTCCAATTGCCGGGCATAATCCGGATAATCAGCCAGGCAAGCGTCGATACTCTCACCCCGGCTGATACGGTCGATGCACTCATCCAGTATTCGGTCAAAATTGTCTTTCATATTTATATGCCTGCCAGATAGTTGCCAGTTAACAGCTTCCGTAGCTTCTCTAATGCCGCTCGCTGCATTTCGCGTACGGCGCCATCGCTCTTGCCCAGGATGTTTCCTGCTTCTTTCGAGGTTAACCCTCCGAAGAAACGAAGCCCCAGTACCTCTCTCTGTTCCCGGGTCAGTTGCCCCATCACTTTAGCGACTTTTTCCAGTTCCATATTCCGCTCAGCAATCTCGACCGGGTCGTCACCGGTGCGTACTGACACCGTTTCCAGCGGCACGGTCGGCTGCTTTCCCTGCCTGCGGAAATGGTCAACAACCAAGTTGTGGGCGATCCGGAAGAGCCAGGCTTGCATCGGGATGCCTCGTTCTTCATATGATTTCAGGGATTCTAGAGCTTTCAAGAAGACCTCCCCGGCAATATCTTCAGCTTCGGTCTTATTACCCATGTGGACGTAAGCATAGTGTGCGATTTTGTCATAATATTCTTCGTAGAGGCCGGCAAGCCGGGTCTCATTAGCGCTTCTTACCCCTGTCTTGCCTCTATCTGCTCTGGTGGTCATGTCACGTTACCTTAGCATAAACTCTACTCCTCAGTACACTACAGCCGCATAAGGATTCAACTTTCGCTATTGAATATATCACCGATGCACCAGTGGCTCACTTTCTAGGTATGCTTACTTTAGAGTCTATGTCCCCAGAGCGTTTCAGATAATCAAACTCTCTTTGTAGTTGCTGAATCTGGTTAAGCAGTACTCTCCGGCGTTGCTCGATGCTCTTTATCAGCTTAGTGTCTCTACTCACTGGATTTGTCCTCCTATTGTATATAACGGAGGATGAGTAGATGTGTCAGGTGCCGAAAACAAGAAAGGGGGGACACGGAATCTCCATGCCCCCCTGTTGACATAAGCTTATTAGGGTGACTAAAGTTGTGAGGTGCAGTTAGGGCAGCGAGTGGCTTTTATCGGGATAGAGGTGGCGCAGTGGGGGCATTCCTTGGTTGTCGGCGCTGCTGGTGCCGCTACCTTCTTCGGGGTCTGCATCCGGGCTATCGGGCGGACGATAAAGAAAAATACTACCAGGGCGATAATGAGGAAGTTGATAATAGTATTAACGAAAGTCCCATAATTGATGGTGACGGCCCCGGCCGCTTTCGCCGCGGCTAGAGAAGCGTACGGTCCCGGAGTCGCGCCCTGTCTTAGCACGACCATCAGGTTAGAGAAGTCAATCTTGCCTAAGGCCAGCCCGATGGGCGGCATGATGACGTCATTAACCAGCGAGGATACAATGGTACCGAAAGCGACGCCGACGATGATACCCACGGCCAGGTCCACCACATTGCCCTTCATGATGAATGCCTTGAAGTCCTTCAGCATCTGGTAGTACCTCCTTCTGTTTTTATTTGCCTGAGTGTACTATACCATTCAGTGGCTGTCAATCAATATTCCAGATGCGGAGGTGCTTCGGGTACTGATGCGGTATAATGGCTTACCCTGATAAGCGGGATCTTCCCTGATTCCTGGTTATTGTCGAACTGAGGAGGTCGATTATGGAATACGTGTTAGTCTTTGCGCTGGGGGTAGTGGTCGGCAGTGTTGTCGTTCTGGTCTTTAACCGTTGGCAGCGGCAGGAGATGGAGAAATCCTTTTCCGCTCTCTCACTGGATGCTCTCAGGCGGAACTCGGAGGATTTTCTGAAGCTGGCCTACGAGGCCCTTTCCCGGCAAACACAAGTCGGGGCAGGTGAACTGGAAGGTAAGAAGAGGCTGATTGATCAAACACTGGAGGGAATCAAGGGTGACCTGCAGAAAGTAGAGCGGCTAGTCACCGAGTTTGATAACCGGCGCGAGAAATCGTTCGGCGAGGTGACCACACATTTGCGGCTAGTCACCGAGCAGACGGATAAGCTGCAGGCAACGACTGGTAAATTGCAGGCGGTACTGGCCAATACCAGGGCACGCGGCCAGTGGGGTGAGCGGATGGCGGAAGACATATTGCAATTGGTCGGCTTCGTCGAAAATGTGAACTACATCAAACAGAAGACCCAGGAGACCACGCGCAGCCGACCAGATTATACTTTTGTGCTGCCCCAAAATCTGAAAGTGAATATGGATGTCAAGTTTCCGCTGGACAACTATCTGAATTATCTAAATGCCGGGGCGGATGCTGATAGGGAGGCCTTTAAACAGAAATTTCTCGCTGACGCCCGGCAGAGAGTCAGGGAGGTGAGGACTCGTGACTACATCAATCCGGAAGAAGACACGGTGGATTATGCCTTGCTGTTCATCCCTAACGAACAGGTCTTCTGCTTCTTGAACGAGAATGGCTCCATTTTGGATGAGGCTTTGAAAGATAAGATTATCCTCTGCTCACCGGTTACACTATTCGCTATATTGTGTGTCATCAGGAAAGCGGTCGAGGTCTTTAGCTTGAATAAGACAACCGCTGATATTCTGTCTTTGCTGGATGCCTTCGATAAGCAGTGGTCCTCGTTCAAAGAAAGCATGGACAAGATGGGCAAGAAGATCGATGAGGCGCAGAAGGAATACAATACTCTGATCACGACGCGCAGCAGCCAGTTGGAGCGTCCATTACGGAAAATTGGGGAATTGAAGCAACAGCGGGGTATTGTCGAGCCTTCATCACCCGAAGGGCAATCCGCTCCGTAGGACAGTCTGCAGTAAGGATACAATTGCCACCAGTCTGAAATGGAGTTTGTTTATCTGGTGGGGCCTGTCCGGCGACATACGGCGCCGGACTATCGATTACATGAATTCCACGACCAGTTTGCCGAAGACCGGGCCGGCAAAGCGGCGCATGAACAGGACGAAGAAAGAAGAATAGTGTTTGACCAGTTCTCTGGAGTAGTCCTTCAGGTAGTCAGCGAACGTCTTTCGCTGGAAATGGAGGAGTTCCTGGGACTTGCTGGTGTCATACCAGTCGAGGTAGTATGGCTCCCGGGTAAACTTACGGGCTGGCGGTAACGGTAATCCCAGGACTCTCAGGATAGCGCCGACCATGTCCTTGTAGAGCATTCGCTGCTCGGGACCACCGCTGATGACCAGAGTGTTCCCCTTCACCGTACTGAAGTTTTTCACGGCGTTGAGTATCGCCAGAGCGGCGTCATCCGGATGACAGAACTCGACCCGGTTATTAACCGGCACACTAAACATGCGTTTCAGGTCGCTCACTTCGAAGTTGAAATACATGGTTGCCGTCAGGCGTAAAATTGCGTAGTCGATCCCCGAATCACGAATGACGTTCTCCGCCTGGAGCTTGGTCTCCCCGTAGGCTCCTTGGGGATGGGGGGAGTTTCTATCCGGGCAGATGGGGTGGGTGGCTTCGGGGGTTGGTCCGAATACGGCGACCGATGAAGTATATATAAAAGGTATAGGCTTACCCTTTTCTTTAATTAGATTGACCACCGTCCTGGTACCGGATACATTGACTTTACTGGCTAGCTCCGGGTTCTCATAGGCCACCGGTGGTAATATAGCGGCCATGTGGACTACGGCGTCTACTTCGGCCAGCGCCGACCGTACCAGTTCTGGTCTTCTGACGTCTCCCCAAACGACCTCAACCTTGTCGGCGAGCCCTTTAATACTCGTCCGGTTGCGTGTGGTGTCCAGGTCCAAAATGCGGACCTGAAACCCATCCTCGATAAATGCTTGGCAGACATTAATGCCCAGTCTGCCAGCGCCGCCGGTGACTAAAACGCGCATGTTATCCTCCTTGCTTTCCCAACCTGCTTAGAGCACATTTGGTGCTGGTTTTAATAGTCCCATTTGTTGTAATATCAGCCAGTCGCGTAGCCGGTCCGGTACAAACCTGGCCAGGATGGCCACTATTTTGGCGTCCTGTCCTATCAGATAGCGACTCTTTGGCTTCCTGACAGTAAGCGCTCGGGCAACTACTCTGGCTACAGTGCTGGCCGGAGCTGCCCTCTTGACCATGGTACCTGCGGCTTTACGTCCGGACGTGATCGCTGCATCGTACAGGGTATGGGCCCGGGAGGATAGGTTACTGACGGTTTCTTCCGCAGCGGCTACGGACTTTTCCAGTATGGTGGTCGCGATAGTTCCGGGTTCAATCATCGATACGGCGATGCCCCAGGGGCGCAGTTCCATGCGGAGCGAATCAGTCACTGCTTCCAGGGCGAACTTAGAGGCGCAGTACGGCGCCAGAAAAGGCATGGCCGCTAGTCCTTCTTTAGAGCCTACGTTGATAATACGGCCGCTGGCTTTCCGCAAGAGGGGCAGGAATGCCTGTATGACCGCAATCTGCCCGATGACGTTCACTTCGAACTGTCGCCGAATTCTGGCCAGAGGCAGGAATTCGATCGGGCCGGCAACGGCGATGCCGGCGTTATTGACGAGACCCCACAGCCCGGATACTCCAAGCGCCCTGGCTACTGTGTCAGCGGCTGATTCAATCGAGGCGATATCGGTAACATCCAGAAGAATCGGGGTCAGCCTACTGCTGGCCCGTTGTCGCAGTCCGTTACCATCCACTGCCTGACGTACGCCGGCAAAAACACGAAATCCCAGCTTATCAAGGTAGAGCGCGCAGGCTTCACCTATGCCACGGGAGGCTCCGGTTATCACCACTGACCTTTCGGCCATGTCTTGTCTGGCAATCATTCAGGTAAATTCTCCTGATATGCTTGGCTATTTTATGGTTGGGGCGGCTGATTATCTTCCTTCTTCGCCATGACTCCGGCCTCGGAGAGTGCTTCGAGTGCCTGGCCGATCAGTTTTAGCCGGGATGGGTCAACGGCTTCAAGTAATCTCCTTGCCCGCTGGCGAGCAGTCTGCCACAGTCCGCCAGTCAGCTTCTGGCCCTTATCCGATAGCTGGCACAGAACAACACGCCGGTCATCCGGAGAGCTTTGACGGATCACCAGGCTGTGCTCTACCAGCCGGTCGATTATTCCCGTGGCTGTCGCCAGAGTTACCCCCAGGCTGGAAGCAAGGGCAGACATACGCATCGATCCGTTGAGAAAGAGCAACAGGACCACCTTGAGCTGAGGCATAGTCAGGTCCATCTCCAGCAGTTGTTGCGGCACGATGGGTAGCAGCTCGCGGAAAACTCGGTCGCTGAGCTGGAGAAGACGCTCAATACTCTCTTCACTGGTTGGGTTATCCACTATTCCGGCCTCCGGTATGACTTTGTATTAAATGAAACTTAAGTGTTACACAATTATATAGTGTAACACTAACTATTTGTATAGTACTAAATTACTGGAAGTTTGTCAACCAGAGTTGTGGAATTGGGTGGGGTAATATTATTGCTACGGACCATGTCTACCCGGTTAGTCGGTGGGGGAGGTGCATTTACTCTTTGTGGTTGCTCAGTTGCCTGACAGCCTGGTAGAACTCAGCGGGGCTTTTATTGATGGATAGGCGCTCCATCGGGCACATGTCTTGGCTGTTATCCTTACGGATGCAGGGTGTGATTTCTGAAAGATGATATTTAATCCCGTACTTCTTGAGTGTCTGGATGGCCAACTCGCTGCCGAGAGGACTGTAGATTTCTCCGGCCTGGGCTATGACGCAGAGTAAAGCCGCCGCATTCCCCATGATTCGGTCCAGTACCAAAACCCGGTGGTGATACGGTCCGCACCGCTCAATATATTCCAGTAGAGGTGATAGCTGTTCCCGGGCCGAGGCGAAGACCAATTCTCCGTTTTCGTATACCCGGAGGGTATCGGCGCTCACCAGGAATGCATTAGATAATTGTACCGTGGAATTGGTCTGGTCAGACATCTGATTACGTCCTTGGAGGTTATCGGGTACTTATGTTGGGACAGTCACAATTACCGGTGACGGATCATTCTTAGAAATAGAAAGTCTACTTTTTACTGCGGGACGCGTCCCGTCTTAGTAATTCATCAAAGGCCTCAAACCACTTTAATTTTACTTCGTCAGACCAGGTTGGGTCAAAGGTAGGGAATTTGGCGATCAGACTGTCAGTAAGGCCTGATGATAGCGGAGGAATTAACAAGTTCCGGCTGGTTCTTGCGGCCTTCTTTTTAGCGATAGCTTTAGTGCTACCAGTGCGGGCTGGCCGCAAACGTTCGGTGATAAAGGGAGACAACGGGATTCCAGCCTCACTGGCCAGTGCGGCGAAGAACTTGAGGCATTTGTGGCAGACGTCATCGGTTAGCTCAAACGTGCGGTGAAATATCTCATCAAACTGAGAATAGGTCGCGCTGGTGGCGTCAATCGGACTCCGTAATAGGAAGTCAAAAGAATCATCAGTTATCTGCCGGAGTACTTCCGTTCGTTTTTCATCTCTGGCGGAAACGAGCGACCTGAGGCGGCCGGTTGGTGCCCCGGCGTTGTCTATCAGGCCAAGGAAGCGCAATGCTCCCATCAGTTGAGTGCCGGTACTGCTGGCTAGATTATCGCTCCAGTAGCTTCGGTCAATGCGAGCGGGAACTCCCTGCTGCAGTCTATCGACGAAGTTCTGGAATGTTCGGTAGGAGATATAAGGCGGCAGGCGTTTCCGCCCCCTATCAATGACCATAATGCGATCCTCGGTCATCAATTCTAATCTTGATTATGAATTATATGGTTGTAGAACTTGGAATTCAATAGGTAATTTGTGTTCCGCACTAATTATTTTCGCATTCTGCACTGATCGGAATTACCCGGAAACAGAAAGGACAATAATTGACGGCTGCTTTTGGCACTCAATAGAATAGACGAAAATTCTAAAAAAGAGGCTACAAAGAAAGGGGGTAATGCTAATGGGCGCAGCGATCGAGTACCAAAAACTGATGACCGAGATAGTCTTTATCAACCTGCCTGGGCCAGCAGAACCCACTCCGGGAATGAGTGGGGGTGAGCTGCTGCATGGTTTCCTGGCCGAACTATACCAGGGAGCGAGTCCAGAGGTAAAGAACTATGTCATGCTCCTGTGCAGTAAATGGAACGTCCACTATCGTGAATCAAGAGGTTAACGGCGGCTTTGGCTATCACTAAAGGAGGAAGAACTAATGAAACGAAATAAGATCGCCGGTATAGATGTTGGCACCACCAAGGTCTGTACCATTATGGCCGACGTTGATGAGGGCGGACATCCCCGTATTCTCGGCGTCGGTATAGCTCCGTCCCAGGGCTTGCAGAAAGGCCTGGTGGTCAATTTCAATGAAGCTAAGGATTCAATCCGCGAATCAGTGAAGAAAGCGGAACAAAGCGCTGGTTACAAATTGGAATCAGCCTTTGTCGGTGTTACCGGCCGGCATATCAGCTCGGTCAACAATCGCGGCGTGGTTGCCATCACCCGTAACGACCGCATGGTACGTCCCGATGATTTGAGACGCGTTCTGGACGTGGCTCGTACCGTTAAAGTTGATGGTGATCGGGAGCTACTCCATGTCATCCCCCGTACCTACGCTGTCGATGGGCAGGAGGGAGTCAAGAACCCGGTCGGCATGCATGGCTTTCGCCTGGATGTCGAGACACATATCATTACCGGAGCAGTAACGTCGGTCCAGAACCTTACTAAATGTATCCGTGGCATTGGTATTGATGTGGAAGACCTGGTCCTGGAGCCCTTGGCCAGTGCCGAAGCGGTCCTTACCGAAGAAGAGAGACTGAACGGCGTTATGCTGGCGGATATTGGTGGCGGTACCACTGATATCGCGGTATTCAAGGATAACAGTATTTACCATACTTCCGTATTGCCTGTGGCCGGCTCACAGATCACACGGGATATCTCGGTCGGTCTTGGACTCTCCTATGAAATAGCTGAGGAGATGAAAAAGAAATACGGTAACGTCACGCCAAATCAGGAAGGCGAGGCCGAAGAGGATAGGACCGTCGCCGAAGACGGGCATGCCATTTCCTATCGCGATCTTTCGGAGATCATTCGTATTCGTGTTGAGGAGCTCCTCAGACTTATAGTACTGGAGCTGCCGCGTACTGACTACGCCAAACTAGTACCCGCTGGGTTAGTGCTTACCGGAGGCAGTTCGAATCTGGTTGGTATTGCCGAATTGGCTGCCGAAGTAACCCCGTTACCGGTCAGAATAGGTGTCCCTCTTGACATCTACGGGGTTTCGGATGTTTTGTTGGACCCGGCTTATGCTACCAGTGTTGGCCTGCTTCTCTGGAAGAGGCGGAATACAGGCACTCAGACATGGCAGCCCAAGAGTGGCTTCCGCCGCTTAATGTCCCAGCTTTTCCGGATTTTCCACTAAAGAAGTTAATAAGAGAGAAGGAGAGAGAAGATGTCAAGAACGAGCTATGTTCCCAGCGGGGCAAAGATCAAAGTTATTGGCCTGGGTGGAGCCGGCTGTAATGCCATCACCCGAATGGTTAGAGAACAGATCCGTGGTGTTGAATTTATTGCCATGAATACTGATGCCCAGCACCTGGCGGTGACTGAGGCAGCGGTCCGTATCCAGCTTGGAGAACGCCTTACTCGTGGCCTCGGCGCCGGTGGCGACCATACTGTCGGTCGGAAGGCGGCCGAAGAGAGCCGGGACGAAGTCAAACAGGCAGTAACGGGGGCGGATATGGTGTTCATCGCCGCTGGCATGGGTGGTGGTAGCGGTACTGGCTCGGCACCTCTGGTCGCCGAAGTAACCAAACAAAGCGGAGCGCTTACCATCGCGGTGGTTACCAAGCCCTTCGGTTTCGAAGGCACTCATCGTACCCAGGTGGCGGAAGAAGGGATTGTCAACCTGAGTGGTAAGGTAGATACCCTGATTATTATACCTAATGACCGGTTACTCGATTTATGTGATCAGAAGACTGGTGTTGATGGTGCCTTCAAGATGGCGGACGAAGTCCTCTTCCACGGCGTTCAGGCGATCGCCGAGGTCGTCACCGTTCCCGGACTGATCAACCTTGATTTTGCCGATGTCCGGACGGTAATGAAAGACGCCGGTCCGGCCTGGATGTCTATCGGCCACGGCACCGGGCAGAACCGGGCGGTGGATGCGGCCAAGGATGCTCTCTCCAGTCCATTGCTGGATGTCTCGATGGAGGGTGCCAAGGGGGTATTATTCAATGTTGCCGGTGGCAGTAACCTTTCTCTGTTTGAGGTGAATAATGCCGCCGAAGTCATCCGCGGAGCCGTTGACCCGGAAGCGAACGTAATCTTCGGCGTTGTCCTGGATCCTAACATGGGCAACGATGTCCGGTTGACACTAATCGCCACCGGTTTCGCCGATAAGAATAGCATTGGTGGCGCTGCCTGGGAGAAAGAGATTACCAAACTACTAAAGGGAATGAAGAGCGAAGAGGAGCTCGGGGTACCTTCTTTCTTGAGATACAAGCGGACCGCGGGACAACATCCCCACTCATTTGTTTCACAGCGTCGGAACTAGTCAAACTTAACAATGAGGAGCCGTAGGTCAGCCGCCTACGGCTCCGGTCTTATAATGGACTACACTTGGAAGGAGATAGTATGATGACTATTTCCGAGGTCGCTCCTGAAAAGAACCAGAGTCAGTCTGTCAGTGAGTATACCAAGGACCCGTACTGTCTGGAAATACTTATGTTTCTGGGAAAGCATCCACGTACTCAGTTCAGCCAAATGACAATATTTCGCTCGTTAGGGATCCGGCGATTTTATATAGAGGAGGCCATCAAACAGCTTATTAACCGGGGGGTGGTGACAAAATCGGTCGAGAATGACGTCACTTTCTATTCACTGGCGATGAGCGAGCCACTGTACGGTTTGGTATCAGATATGGTTAAGCTAGAGTGGTGTCAGTGGCAGTCTCTGCTAAGGCACAGCTACTCGTCGTCAGGTAATACTTGATGGAAGCCGGGGTCTGTTCTGCCACAGGCTTTGATAGCAAGTTTGACTTTATCATGCACTGAGGAGAATTCTTATGCCGGAGTTGAGGAGTGCCATTACTGCTATCGAAATCATAGTCGGCGCGGCGGCAGCGATGCTGCTGGGGGACTATTTGGGTTACAAACTGGGGCGGTGGCGGCTGGCATTGATTGTCGGTATTGTCGCGCTGGTGAGTATTGTTGCCTTCGCCACTTACGCGGCGGTGGTGGGCAGTAATTAGCCAGACCGGCTTGACTGTTGCTAAGCAGGGGAAATCAGATATTCACGACTAAAGCGACAGTTGATGACAATCCCCGCTATTGGTAACGGCAGTTTCTGGGGAACGGGTCGGAGACCGGAGAGTGCTATTTTGTTACGGGGGGATAAGGTATCGGTACTGAGGAGGAATAATATGAAAAGCGCCGGCAGACTAGTGGCGGTGGTCCTATCAATTATTAGTGTGGCACTTCTGGCCAGTTGTACCGGTGGTGGCGCTAATATCAGTCTGGAAGGGCTGGACCTGGGAATGGTAACCATGGATGGTAAGCCGGTAGACGGCCTACCATCACAGAAGATTAACCTACTGTTAGAGGTCTCGGTTGAGAAAGTCAGCGTCCGGTACACGGCGGATGGCGGTTCTATTCTGGTCCTGGAGCCATCGGGGGCAACCATTGAGGTGGGGCCCGCCGGCGTATCAATCAACGGGATAAAAGATGACCAGGTGAAGGTAGAATGGTCAGGCCGGGAAGAAGAGTAAGTTAACTACATCTCTCAGGCAACCAGGTCCCGCTTTTGCGGCCAGCGAAAGCGGGACTCTTTTTTAGCGTCTTGTTTCGGCTGTTGGCGGTGAGTTTGTCTCAGGTAAAGGTAGGCGAACAGGGCATACCACAGGGGGAAAATAGCGTAAGATATATAGTTATGGGTTGTGTCCAGCGCGCCGGGCCCCCAGAAGTAGGCCGCGGTAAGCGAGGCCGATATTCTGACGATGTTTTGCAGCCAGGTGCCGGCCAGTCCGATGAGGAAGATGTACCAGGCCTTCCTCAGCGGCAGAGGAATGTCCAGCATCATGAGGGTAAAGAGTGAAATAAAGACGCCGATAGTGGTGTAGCCGGCACAGTCCGGTGTGATAGTCGCGGCGGTTGTCTGTCCGTTGAGGCCGGCTATCTGCAGTGTCTGGCCCGTGCTGGTGACCGGTAGCCCGACGACTCTGGCGACCGTTATCACTGTATTCGTAGTTATTGACATTGATGGTTTCCCAATCCAGGTGGTCATCAATAAGGGAAAGGCGAGACTGAAGCCATAAATCGCCAGTAGCGTGAATGGGACGATGCTTGCCCGCCCGAAGATTACGGCGAAAATGCCAAGCCAGCCCAGTAGCATCAGTAGGACCAGGAAATCATCACTCCGGGGAAGAGAGATGGCCAGTATTACCGCTGCCACACCAATTAGTGTGAACGTAAGGCTCCAGCCACCCGCTGACATCCGTGATCGGATCTCGCACCTTTTCAGCCACAGCCACAGGCCGCAGAGGCCCAGCACTCCCCAGTGGAAAATGCCGTGCTGTTGCAGTCCGTCCGGCGAGAGCCATCCCGGAAGCTTGGCCCAGAGTTCACCGAAGAAGAGGACCGAAATGGCCAGACTGGCGGCAAGCCAAATAACCAGCTTTATTTTCAACTAAGGCCCTCCGGTTTAGTGGAAGAGATAGGGCATAACGGCCACCAGTATCGTATTGCCCACTCCGTGGGCGAGTATGGCGGCAGTCAGGCTGTGAGTGCGGTAGTAAAGGTAGCCGAATACCAGGCCGGCCAGAAAGGTAAACCCCAGCTCCGGTATCGATCTCCAGGTCAGGTGCATAACCATAAACATCACACTGGCGCCCAGCAGTCCCCACTTCCAGCCCCAGATAGTAGTCATATCCCGTTGCACCAGACCGCGGAATAAGAGTTCCTCTCCCAGGCCGACGAAGACTACCATATAGACCAGATCACGAATGAGATAGCTAACTGTGAATGTGGGATAGGTTGCTACCGGCGTAATGATGAAATACTCACCCATTCCCAGGGGAATCCCGAACAGGACTCCCAGCAGTATGTTTTGCCAGAGTTTCCGGCGGTTGAAACCGATGTCTTTGAGGCTGATGTTCTTGCGGTAGATGTGCCAGGCGCAGAGTAGCAGGATGGTCGAATACACCGCTGGCAGCAGGAATTCCTGGCGCAGAAAGAACCACGGCAGGGATGAGGTGAACAGTATGTACAGAGGTATCAGTGCCAGGGACTCGGCGCAGTTGTTCAGCTCTGGCCCTAACCGGGTCAGCGGAATGACGAGGTAGGTGGCCAGAGCCACTACCAGGGCCAGGACTATGCCGTAGGTGACATTCTGATAGGCGAAGATCCACTCGCACAGGGTGATGCTGGAGCATATACCAGCGATGACCAGCACCACATAAGCCTTGCGCGAAACGGGCATATTTTGCTTGATGGTGACCACGGCGGACCTCTCTTCACTCCGGATGCCGACTAGCGACGGCTGGCGGCTCTAGCCGGAGTGAGCTTTCTTCTCATCAGAAGATATATACCGGCGCAGAGGGTCAGCGAGACACCCGCCGCTAGGATAGTCGGGAACTCCGGGATGGCCGACTGCTGCACGGTGAAGGTATCTTCGGCAATGGTATAGGTCCAGCCGGCATCATACTCGGAAGCAGGCGTGTGTGCGGCGTCACAGACAATAACGTGCCAGGTGCCAGCGGTATCCGTGCCGGCGACGAAGGTGTGCTCAGTTATCAGGTTTCCGGAGGCGTCTGAAGTGAAATCTTGGGTAGCTCTTTTGTCACCATCGCCGTCAAAGTAGACCATACGGTAATCGTATTCGGGGAGGAGGTTGGTGCTCTTCATGTAGACGGTGTGCTCCGAGGTGTAGTCAATGAAGTTGTTGCACTCGGTGGTGCGACTAGCATCTTTGTAGGAGGTGGTCGCGGGTAGTGACGCTCCGACAGCCGCTGATGCGTTTATCAGTCCCCAGCCGAAGTCATCGTCCCGGCCGGGAGTACCAATGTCGGTAGCAGTCGACTGAATGGCGTACCTAACCTGGGCGGTGGTCCAGGTGGGGTGTTTGGCCAGCACCAGGGCGGCGACGCCGGCGACATGCGGCGCGGCCATGGATGTCCCCTGTAAGAAGTAGTAACCAAAATCGGTGGGATCTTGGGTAATTGGATCGAATGTCATTTGTAGGACACCATCAGCGTAGCCATCACCATTCTGATTTACTGTTAAGTCACCACCGGGCGCGGCAATATCAATGTGGGAGCCGTAGCTGGAGTAGGCGGGGCGGGCCTGGTCGTATCTGGTGGCGCTTACCGAGATGACATAGTCATCATAGGATGCCGGGTACTGGGGTACCGCATCACCGGTATTACCCGCAGCGGCGATAACAATAACCCCGGCGTTACTGGCGTAGGCGATGGCTTCCTCCATGGCTTGTGCCGAGCCGCTACCGCCTAGGCTCAAATTGATTATGTTAGCCCCGTTGTCGGCTGCGTAGCGGATACCATCGGCTACCTGATCGGTAGTACCGATACCTGCGCTGTTCAATACCTTGATTGGCATGATGGTGGTGTTGAAAGCGATACCGGCGACTCCGACTCCGTTGTGGGTACTCTGGGCGATGGTGCCAGTA
>JAQTRN010000005.1 GCA_028711795.1 Dehalococcoidales bacterium
ATATCAGCCCCGTATTCGCCGGGTGGCCGGAACATCCCCAGAGAAATAGGGTCGACAATAACAATCAGTAGCGCCCCAACCTCGTGGGCTCGCTGCGCGTAGGACCTCACGTCTTCAAAATGACCCCAGAAGTTAGGCTGTTGTACTACCAGGCAAGCGTAGTCTGGCGACAAATCTGCCGGGTCTAATTCCGTTTTGTCCAGAGCGAGGTCATGACCGCTGGCGTAAGTTTCGATTACCCGGTGATACCGGGGGTTTATTGTGGGCACTACCGCGATCTTATCTTTATGGGTAAAGCGGCACGCCATCAAAGCGGCTTCAGCGGCGGCAGTGCTGCTATCGTACATCCCGGCATTGCTTACCTCCATGCCGGTAAGCTGACAGACCAGTGACTGGTATTCATACATAGCCTGTAATGTACCCTGGCTGATCTCAGCCTGGTACGGAGTGTAAGCGGTGTAGAATTCACTGCGGCCGGTGATATGGTGAACGACACTGGGAATGAAATGCCGGTAAAAGCCAGCTCCGAGAAAACAGACGTAGTCATCCAGGTTAGCATTTAAGTTTGATAACTGGCGGAGTTCCTTTATCAGTTCTAACTCAGAAAGAGGCGGCGGCAACCGGAAATTAGCCTGGCGGAACCGGACCGGAATATCCTGGAAAAGTTCTTCCGGAGAACTGGCCCCTATTTTCTGTAACATGACCGTCCGGTCAGCATCAGTATTCGGCAAATAGGGTGACGGCATTGACTAATACCTCCCCTCAATGTGAGCTATCTTCGGTTAGTTTAGCCTCGAATTGATCATACTCGGCACTCGGCATCAGCTTATCAAGTTCGGCTAAATTACTTAATTTTAACCTGACCAACCAGCCAGCGCCATAGGGGTCCTGATTGACCAGTTCTGGCTTATTCGCGGCCGCTTGATTTATTTCTAATATCTGCCCGCTTACTGGCGTAAAGAGGTCGGAGACCGCTTTCACCGACTCTATCTCGCCCATCTTCTGGAATTGCTCGACTCTGGTGCCGACGTTCGGTAAGGCGAGAAAGACGATGTCTCCCAGTTGTGATTGGGCATAATTGGTGATGCCCACTTTCCCGAAACCTCCGGTTTCAGGGCGGATCCATTCGTGTTCTTTGGTGTACCTGCATTCTTTGGGATTCATCTTATCTCCTCTTATAGAATCGCTTGCTTACCAGGCGGGCATCTACCAGTTGGTTGCGAATCATTATCTGAATATCTGTACCAATAGTCGCCAGTTCAATGGGAACATAACCCATACCAATATTAACACCCAGAGTGGGAGCATAACTACCACTGGTTACTCTGCCAACTTCACGACCAGATTGATAAATGGAGTATCCCGTCCGGGCTATCTCCCGGCCATTCATCTGAAAACCAACCAGTTTGCGTTTGATGCCCCATTTATTGGCTGCCTGCAGGGCCTGTTTGCCGATAAAGTCGGTATCATCGAGGTCAACCAGCCATCCCAGGTCGGCTTCAAAGGGATTGGTGCTGGTATCCATATCCTGCCCGTATAGCAACATTCCGGCTTCCAGTCTCAGGCTATCACGGGCTCCCAGGCCGCAAGGCGTCACTCCCTGCTGCGTAAATGATTCCCACAGAGGTACAGCATCGGCTGCTTCACTAATTACTTCAAAACCGTCTTCTCCTGTGTATCCCGTCCGGGCCACCCTGACATCGAAACCGGCTATCTTAGCCTGGGCGTGACCAAACCGAGGCAACTGAGAGAGGCGGTTCATGTCTTTCAAGTGGATGGCATCTGGGCCCTGGACAGCCAGCATGGCTGTATCAAGAGTGCTGTTCCGGACAGTAACATCCGGGAACTCTTCCTTCTGGCTGAGTACCCAGTCCAGCTTTTGCTGGCTATGTGACGCATTCCAGATGATCAGGTACTGTTCACCGTCAACGCGGTAGACGAAAAGGTCATCCAGGATACCGCCGTTCTCCAAGCACATGAGGCAGAGTTGTGAGGAACCAACGGCCAGTCGCTGCGCCGGGCGGGTAAACATTCTATCCAGAAAAGCGCCGGCATTTTCCCCGGATACCTGGATTCGGCCCATGTGAGAAACATCGAATATCCCGGCGCGTGAACGGACCGCCCGGTGTTCCTCCAGGATAGAAGTGAACCATATGGGTAGCTCCCACCCGGCAAACTCCACGATTTTCGCCTTCAAGTCATGGTGTACCTTATTAAGGGGTGTCCTTAATGTCTGCATGATCTCTTCCCCCAGTGATGCATCGGTTCCGGCACTAAAACGGGACTGGTCACCAGCTAAAGTGTGGACTACCTCCCCAGGTTCTTGATAGCGGTGGTGACGCTTATGCCGGGTTCAACACGGTGGCCCTCTGTGGCCAGTATTCTCTCCAGAGCGTACAGGCAAAGCAGCACATTTTGAGAGGTGCATGATTGACCCATAAGCCCGATACGCCAGATCTGTCCTTTTAGTGGCCCGAGGCCGCCGCCGATCTCGATGCCAAACTCATTGAGGAGTCTCTGCCGGACACGCAGGTCGTCCACACCCGGAGGGATACGTACTGTGGTCAATGTATTCAGACGATGACCTTTTTGAGCGTGTAATGTCAGTCCCATGGCTTCCAGGCCGGCTTGCAGGGCCTGTCCGTGCCGGGCGTGGCGCTGGATGCTGGCTTCCAGTCCTTCGTCAGCGATTACGGCCAAAGCCTCGTGCAATGCGTAGACCATAGATATCGGCGCCGTATGATGATAGAACCGGTTGGCTGACCAGTAAGCTGACAGTAGCGATAGGTCTAGATACCAGCTCGGTACCTTATGTTTACGGGCTTGCAGTACTGTCAAGGCCGTCTGGTTAGCTGTAAAAGGGGCCAGACCGGGAGGACAGCTCAGGCACTTCTGTGAGCCGCTATAGCAGATATCAATACCCCAGTCGTCGACCGCTAACTCCTGCCCGCCCAGTGAAGTAACCGCGTCCACTAGCAAAAGGGCTTCATACTGCTTAGCCAACCGGGAGATGTCGGTTAGGGGCTGGAGGGCGCCGGTAGAAGTCTCGGCATGGACTACAGCCACCAGCTTTACCTTCTTCTGGGACTTAAGGGCGGTCTCCACGGCCTCCGCTTCGATGATTCGGCCCCACTCCGCGGGTACCTGAATTACGGTCGCCCCGGCCCGCTGAGCGTTGTCGACCATCCGTTCTGAGAAAAACCCGTTGACGCCGATGACCGCCACGTCTCCCGGTTCCAAAAAGTTGCAGAAACCGGCTTCCATACCGGCCGACCCGGTGCCGGATACCGGAAAAGTGAGCTTGTTTTGCGTCCGGAAGACAATGCGGAGGAGGGCCATGGTGTCTTCCATGACAGTACCGAAATATGGGTCGAGGTGCCCGACTATCGGTGCCTGGATCGCCCGTTGGACGCGGGGATGTACATTACTTGGTCCGGGTCCTAGCAGGATTCTGAGCGGGGGATTCAACGTATGGTAAGCTGTGCTGGACATGATGTACTACCTCCCTCTTCTCCTTATTCTTTTAAGGTGAATAGTGCTTACTAATATAAGATTGCCCCGCAATTGTTGTCAAGCATAGCTGGCTCAGGATTCATGCGCCGGCTATCTCTACTAATGATTATGGGCCACCTGCCTTGACGTGCCTTATTAGTTAAGATATAGTCTTTTCGAAATCTGTACCTTAACGAAACATACAAATTTGCAGTCGCTCTCCGAGCGAAAGGGGGTCGCGTCATGGATGGTAAAACAGCGGTCGCTAAAGTCCTGAAAGCCGAGGGAGTAGAATTCGTCACCTGTTTTCCCTACAATCCGATACTCGACCCAATAGCCGCCGAAGGCATCCGGCCGGTGAAAGCGAGGACGGAACGGGTGGCCATCGGCATCGCTGATGGTTTTACCCGGTCTTCCTTTGGACGGCGTAATGGTGTCTGCTTTGTCCAGAACGGTCCCGGGAGTGAAAATTCCTTTGCCGGCATCGCCCAGGCATTTGCTGACTCTGTACCGGTCTTGTTCATGCCCGGGGGCTATGCGCGGCGTGACCTGAAGAGGCCGCAATTTGTCGCCGTGAATAACTACCGGGAAGTCACCAAGTGGGCCGACCTGGTCCATTTCGCTGACCAGATACCCACTTTAATGCGGCGCGCCTTCACCTATCTCCGGACCGGCCGACCGGGGCCGGTACTGCTCGAAGTGCCAGCGGATGTGACGGCTGAGCAGTTCGATGATAAGTTCTTCCGTTACAGCCCGGTAAAGGGTTGGAAAGCGGCGGGCGATCCCGTCGATGTCCGCCGGGTAGTCAAAGCCCTACTGGCGACCAGGAATCCGGTCGTCCGTGCCGGTAATGGTGTTCTCTATGCCGGTGCCTGGGACGAACTGCGCGAGTTTGCTGAGCTACTCCAGATTCCGGTGTTCACTACCATGCAGGGTAAGAGCGCCTTCCCGGAAAACCATCCGTTATCGCTGGGGACCGGCGGTCGCACCCGTCCCAAAATGGTGATGCACTTCCTCAAAAAGGCCGATCTGGTCTTCGCTATTGGCTCCAGTTGTACCCGGGAGACTTTCACCACTAATATCCCTGAGGGGAAGACCGTGATCCAGTCCACCATCGATGAAGTTGATATCGGCAAGGACTACCCGGTGGCGGAGGCTATTATCGGCGATGCTAAGCTGGTGCTGGCGCAGCTTATCGCCGAGATAAAGAAGGAACTGGGCCCGAACGGGAGAAAGGGTGATGGTACTGTAGCCGGAGAGATAAAAGCGGTCAAAGAGGAATGGGTCAAGGAATGGCTGCCCAAGCTTACCTCAGATGAGGTGCCCATCAGTCCTTACCGGGTGGTCTGGGACCTGAACCGGACATTAGACAAAAATCAGTCAATCGTTACCCCTGAAGCCGGCGGACCTCGCGACCAGTCCATCCCCTTCTACGAGGCAACCGTACCCGGCGGCTTTATCGGCTGGGGCAAAACAACTACCCTCGGCGGCTCGCTGGGCTTTGCCATGGGGGCTAAATTGGCCAATCCAGGCAAAATGGTGGTCAATATTCTGGGTGATGCGGCTATGGGCATGGCCGGTATCGACTTCGAAACGGCGGTCAGAGAGAAAATTCCCATTCTGAGTATCCTGCTTAATAATTCCCGGTTCGGTGGCTATGACAAGATGCTGCCGACGGCGACCCAGCGCTACAGCATCGACCGCGTTGGCGGCGATTACAGTAAGGTCGTGGCGGCTCTGGGTTGTCACGCTGAGAGGATTGAGCAGCCGGGAGAAATCGTTCCCGCCATCCAGAGGGCTAAGAAGATATTGGCCGGTGGCCAACCGGTGTTTCTGGAGATGATTACCCGGGTGGATACCGAATTCTCGGTATACGAATAAGGCTTTCGTAGCGGAAAGGGAAGATATGGCAGTTCAGGAGAGGCCGGTCATTGCTATTACCATGGGCGACGCCGCCGGCATCGGTCCGGAAATTATTGTCAAGGCCCTCCGTCAGGAGGCAATCTACCAGCTTTGCCGACCTCTGGTAGTCGGGGACGGTGTTATCATGCAGGAGGCCGTAGCGCTGGTCGGGCAGCCGCAGCGGTTGCGGTCGGTAGGTTGCGCCGCGGAGGCTGAGGGCCGCCCCGGCGTCATTGACCTGATTGATTTACATAATATTAAGCGGGCAGAAGTAACTGTCGGCCAGGTATGCGCTGCCTGCGGGCGGGCGGCCATGGAGTATATCAGCACCGCCGCTTGCTTGGTGCTGGATGGCCAGGCTGCGGCTATGGTCACCACGCCTATCAATAAGGAAGCCACCCAGCAGGCAGGGTACGGGGAAGTAGGGCACCTGGAATTCCTGTCCCGTCTCACCGGTGCTACCGAGTACGCCACCATGCTGGTCACCGGCCCACTCCGGGTAGTCCACCTGACCACTCACTACTCATTACGACAGGCGTGTGACCTGGTGAAAAAGGACCGTATCCTGGCCAGACTGAAATTGACTCAGGCTTCCTTTCAGAAATGGGGGATAGAGCGCCCCCGCATCGCCGTAGCCGGTATCAACCCGCACGCCGGAGAGGGCGGGCTATTTGGCTCGGAAGAGATTGAGGAAATCAGCCCGGCGGTACAGGCTGCCCGGGACCTGGGTATCGATGCCCGCGGTCCGTTACCGGCCGATTCCGTCTTTAACCGGGCGATTAACGGGGAGTTTGATGTCGTCCTGGCGATGTACCACGACCAGGGGCACATACCCATCAAGGTGTACGGATTGGAAAAGAGCGTTAGTATCGCCCTGGGGCTGCCCTTGATTCGGACCTCGGTGGACCACGGCACTGCTTTCGATATCGCCGGTAAAGGCATCGCCGACTCGCAAAGCCTGGAAGAGGCAATCAGGGTAGCCGTCGGGCTGGCTGCCGGTAAAGGACTGGCCGGGCCTTAAAGTCGCAGATTCTGACTCACATCTGGTGATTACCATCTATTAGTTACCTGAGGCGGAAGAATGAAAGTGACGTATCTGCGAGCCAGCGTTGCACTAACGGTGCTGCTCGCAGTAATGATAATTCCTTCCGGTTGCAGTCGTTACATCAGCGACGGATACCCGGCGTGGTCGCCCGAGGGCACAAGAATTGCGTTCACTACTTGGCATGGCGACAACAGGAGTGATATTTACATCATTAACACCGATGGCAGCGGACTGGTTAGGCTCTACCAAAATCGCCTTCAGTTCTGGTGAAGGTACTGGCGAATCGGATATCTACGTAGTGAACACTGATGGAAGTAATCAGAGAAGACTTACGAATACTGTTCACTCCAACCTGGATCTTGCTTGGTCGCCTGATGGCACTAAGATACTCTTCAACGACGTTCAAGATCGGGGTGGTGAGTTCCGTACCCTTTCATCGATGTTTGTGATAGATGCTGACGGCAGTAACCAGACAAGAATCACGCAGGATCCTCAGCGGTCGCCTGAGGATCCTGCGTGGTCACCGGATGGCTCCCAGATCGCCTATGTTTCCCTGATCAGCGACGGTACTTTCAGACTATACTCGATGGGAGCGGATGGCAGTAACCCCAAGATGATCCATCAATAACTTAGTAGTCTTGCCCGTGGAGACGTTCCAGATTCTTGGTTAACTCTGGGAATACCCCGCAAGCTTATTTGACTCCAGCCAGGCGCCACGGCTATAATTCGAGTAGTTGAAGTGCTTCCCTCAGAATACACCGCCAGGAGTCGTAATGCAGCACACCGAGATTGATTTTCCCTACGGGAGTTCCTTCCTCAAAGCCCGGATACCAACCAGGAACATCGTCGCTATCCTGACCACGGAGGATGTCAAAGGGCTGGAGAACGAGCGCCAGGCCATCACCGAGAGCCTCTGCCATCCCATCGGCGTGCCGCCCCTGCGCGACTGCGTCGACAAGAGCAGCCGGGTAATCGTCATCGTCACCGATAATACCCGCGCCTGCCCCGATGATAGACTTTTACCGCCGATATTATCCGAGCTGGAAGAGAAGGTGCCGCGCCAGAACATCACTATCATGGTCGCCCTGGGGTTGCACCCGCCCATGGACTGGGCGGCGCTGGTCCGGAAGCTGGGGGAAAACATCGTGGCCAACTACAATGTCGTCAACCATGATGTTAACCAGACGGTCAATATCGGGACGACCTCCCGGGGGACTCCGGTTGATATCAACCGGCAGGTCGTTGAAGCCGATTTCCGAATCAGTACCGGCTTTATCGAGCCCCACCTTTTCGCCGGTTTTTCCGGCGGCCGCAAGAGCATCGCTCCCGGCGTGTTCAGCGTCCGGTCGGCTTACCACAATCACAGTTACCAGATGGTGGAGCACCCTAATTCCCGCCCGGGAGTGCTGAAGGGCAACCCGATACACGAGGACATGGTGGAACAGGCGCGCATGACCCACCTGAATTTTATCGTCAACGTCCTGCTTAACGAGCGGAAAGAGATCACTCATGTGGTCGCCGGCGATGTGGTTCAGGCGCACGAAAAAGGGTGTGAGATTGAGAGGCGGATCGCCGGCCGGGAAATCGAACATAAGGTGGATATAACCATCACCACTAATAGCGGCGCCCCGCTGGACCTGGACCTGTACCAGAGTGTCAAGGGCATGGACAACGCGGCGGCCATCACTCGTGACGGCGGCATTATCATCATCGCCTCATCTTGTCGTACGGGCATTGGTCCGGAAGCGTTCCGGGAGTTGCACACCTCTTTTAGCTCACCAAAAGAGATCCTGCAAAAAATAAAGCGCGATGGGCCCATGGGGGTCCAGTGGCAGAACCAGATTCTGGGCCGCACCCAGTTACGGAATGACATTTACCTGGTGTCTGACCTGGCAGACAATGTGGTTAAGACCATGATGATCGACCCGGTCCGCACTATAGAAGAGGGGATAGAGCGGGCATTCAAAGTCCTGGGGAAGGATGCTGAAATTGCGGTGATTCCGGAAGGCCCACTGGTGTTTCCGATACTAAAAAGTTGAGTGTTAACTGAGAGGGGCTCGCCACTGGCGAGCCCCTCTCTATTTTATAGTCTAAGGGAAGAGTTCAGATCCTCCGGGCGACCTCGTAGGCATCCCAGATGGCGTACATGATATTCTGGGCTTGCCGGGCGTCTCCGATAAGATAAAGGTTGGGGACTTTGCCCACCAGGGAACGGTAGAGTTCCTGGTCGCCGCGCAGCCCCACCGCCAGCACCACGGTATCCGCCGGGATGGCGCTCCGGGTGAAACAGCTATCAATCAACTCAACACCTTCGTCCGTGACCTCCAGGGGGCTGGTATTGGCGATGACGCCTACTTTATGGAATTCCAGAAGATCGAGAAGCATGGACTTGTTCGGCCAGGGAACGGGTAGCGCCGCCTGCATCAGTCCGCCCAGCATTTCGATGATGGTCACCTTCTTACCTTGCTGGGCCAGCCAGAGCGCGGTCTCGCAACCGACCAGCCCGCCGCCGATAATGGCCACCTTCTCGCCGGTTTTCTTTTTACCCAGCAGGATATCGGTGGCAGTAACCACCTTTCGTTTTTCGATTCCGGCAATATCCAGGGTACAGGGTTTGGAGCCGGTGGCTACGAAAACGACATCCGGTTGCTCCGTCTGTACTACCTCCGGCGATACGGCTTTGCCCAGGTTGACCTTAATTTTGAGTTCTCTCAGTTCGTTCCGGTACCAGTCCAGCAGCCGGGCATCATCTTCCTTAAAGGCGGGGACTGATGCCTCGATAACGTGTCCGCCCAGTTGTCGGCCTTTCTCGTAGAGAGTCACCTTATGGCCTCGCAACGCGGCTACCCTGGCGGCCTCCATACCGGCCACGCCACCACCGATAACCATCACCTTCTTTACTTCGCTGGCCGGTTGGATGGCGTAGATCTGTTCCCGTCCGCAAGCCGGGTTCACTGCGCAAGAGAGAGGGCGTCCCCGCAGGGTCCTGCCGAAGCAGCCGTCATGGCAGGCCAGGCAGGGTCGTATGTTCTTGACTCTGCCTGTCATTACTTTGTTACTCCAGTCCGGGTCGGCCAGCAACCCGCGTCCTAGTCCGATCATATCGGTCTTGTGATTAGCTATCGCTTTCTCAGCCAGTTCCGGAACATCCATCCGGCCGGCGACGATGACCGGGACTTTCACTACCTTTTTCAGATCGGCGGTTAATGGTAGATAGAGCCCGTGCTCCTGGTATAGCGGCGGATGTGCCCAGTACCAGGCATCGTAGGTACCAGCATCGGCGTCAAAGGCGTCGTAGCCGGCCGCTTCCAGTATCTTGGCTGCCTCTAGTCCCTCAGCGGTATCACGGCCACGCTCGACGAAATCTTCACCCGGCAGTCCGCCTTTATTCCAGTCCTTGACGTAGCTCTTGATGCTGAACCGGAGCGAGACCGGGAAGTTCGGGCCGGCCCGTTTCTTTATCTCACGCACTATCTCGATGGCGAAGGTCATCCGGCCTCTAAGGTCACCACCGTATTTGTCAGTCCGCCGGTTGAAGAAGGCGATAGCGAACTGGTCCAGCAGGTAGCCCTCGTGCATAGCGTGGATCTCGACTCCATCGAACCCGGCTTGAACGGCTATGGCGGCGGCATCACCGCACTTCTGCACCAATCTCTCGACCTCAGTGGTGGCCAGTTCCCGGCAGGTCGTTTTTGGCTCCCAGTAGTTCGGGATAGCTGATGGGGCAACGCACTGGCCGTCGGCCAGTCTGGTGCCGGGGATGGTACGCCCGAAACCTACGGTTAGCATCAAAAAGATTTTGCTGCCATAGGCGTGTACCCCTTCGGTCAGCTCCGCAGCCGTATGTAAGAAGTGTGACGGGTTCCAGGTGACATCCGGCAGGCCGGGCTTGGCAAATTTCTCGACCTCGTTATCAATTCTGGTGAGGCTGGTTATTATCAGCCCGGTGCCGCCTTTGGCGCGCTCGACATAGTAATCAATCGCCCGCTGGGAGAAACCGCCTTCCAGAGTGGTCAGTCCGCCAATTCCCATAGGGGCCATGGCGATCCGATTCTTGATCTCTACCTGGCCTATCCTGATAGGCTCGAAGAGTCGTGAGTACGTTGTCATCGGGAAAATACCTCCATTTCTAGTCTAGATTGGCCAGCCGCGAGTGCATATTGCCGGGCTGCGCATCTTGATAGTAGTCTAACGGACACAGTACCCCTTGTCAAACAAAAATGCGCCGGCGGTCTATAAAAAAGAAGAGACTCATCTGTTATTCAGATGAGTCTGACTTGTCCAGACTGTACTGGGGACTATGATATAACCGGGGGTAGGCTGTTTAGCCTTTGCTCCCGTTGTTGGCACCCGGGGATACGCTGGCCATAGCTTTGTTGATGATTTGCTCTGCCCTTTGTTTGGCTTCAGTGATAATACTAGCCGCTTCCCACTCAGACCGCCGCTTCGCCTCGGTAACGACTCTGGCCATCTCCTCTTCACCACGCTGTCTGCCCTGCTCAATGGCTTCGATGGCAATTTGGTCGCCCTTCTGCTTGGCTTCAGCGATGATTCTCACCGCGGCTTCCTCGGCCGTGTTGATTACCCGACGGGCTTCCAGGTCGGTCTTCTCCTGAATCTCTCTGGCCTCTTGCTCTGTCTTTTGCTTTAGCTCAGCAATCGCTCTGGCCGATTCCTGTGCCTCTTTCTTAGCGTCTTCGTTTACCCTGGCCACCACTTTTTCCGCTTCTTTACGGGAGTTGGCGATAATGATTGCCGTTTCTTTTTCGGCTGCCTGCTTCGCCCGGGTGATCACTCTGGCAGCCTCCTGCCTAGCCTCTTCCATGATACGTTCGGCTTCCTGCTGTTTCTTTTCCTCGGCTTGTTTTTTGGCATTCTCTCCCGCTTCGCGGATAATCTGACTGGCCGTTTCATTGGCTTTGGCTATGACCGCCGCTGATTCTTCTTTCGCCTTTCTCCTGGCTTCTTCCTGGAATTCGGTCGCTACCTGTTCGGTACGCTGTCGTGCCTCCATGATTGCTTGGTCCGTCTTCTGTTTGGCGTTTTCCAGGTATTCCGCCGCGGCCCTATCAGCTTCTCTTTTCGCCTCTTTGATGAATATGGATGCTTCCTCTCGCGCTTGAGCGACAATATAGATTGCCTCTTGCTCGGCTTCTCTCCTGACCTTCTCCCCCTCCTCTTCCATTAGCTGGGCAAGTTTCATCTTATATTCGTCCAGAATCCTGGCTGCTTCTTCCATGCCCTGCCTGATATTATTGCTTACTTCCATTTAACTCACCCTCCTGCGGACCGTCATATGGGACCGCCGAACTAGTTCGTTTCCCGTAACCGGTTGCTTATTTGACCGACCGTCTGCTTTAGTTCAGCGATACGTCTATCAGCTTTCTGTTCGGCTTGCTTTTCTTCACCGATAATCTGGTTAAGCCACTCCCGGCATTCACTAATAATTCTGGCGGCGGCTTCCTGTCTAACGATATTATTCACTTCTGCCATTGGCTATCCCTCCGGCCAACATTAGTCGGTATGTTTGGTTCCTCACCGGTTACCCCGGCTCTGGTCAAGGAAATGCAGTACATCTTCTTGCTTGAATCTTAGGTTATGACGCATCCCGATCACGTATGACTTCAATAGCCCGCTTCTTTCCCAGCGTCTTACCGTGCTGGTGTGAACGCCCAGGAAACGGGCGACCTCGCCGACCGAGAGAAGGGGCGCCGGCAGTTCCTTCTCTCGAATCTCTGCCTCATCCCTTGCTCTTTCATTACTGCTGGTGTCTGTAATCATTACTACTTACCGTGGACTGAGTCCAGGTAATTCCTAATATGCAATAATTACTTCTGGTATACAATCACCTGAATAGGGTAAACAAAGGGTAAAAAGTACTGGTAAAATAGTACCTGGCAGAAATGAATTGTAGGTCAGAGCCGATATTGGTGTTAGATCAACTATTGGTTTTAGATGGGTGTCAGTAGTTAATTTGGGGTGGGGATGGTCCTGAGAGGTACCGCGGTGATAAGAGATGACTTCGGGAGATATTGTAGATTGATTGCGCTCTTCAGTCCTCAAAAAAGCCTTTATCGGCGTCGGCGGTGTTAGAATACCCTAGTTGCTCCCAATAGCCACGGTATTTCTCGTCAGCGGATAATTCTATACTGGTTAGCCACCTTATCCACTTATAGCCCCATTTGCTTTCGGCGACCAGATGGAAAGGGAACCCTCTGGCCACCGGCAAATCGATACCGTTCATCTTATAGGCGATGAGGATGTCTTTTTTAACTACATAAACGCGTGGCAACGAAGTCGTATATCCGTCATGGGCCTGAAAAATAACCACCCTGGCTTCGGGTAGGGGACTGGCGGCAGCCAGTATATCTTTGACCAGTACCCCTTCCCAGAGGATAGTGGCCCCCCATCCTTCGACGCAGTCGAGAGTGATTACTTTCTTATAGTGCTTGAAGGTGTCGAGTGTTTCCTGAAAAGTATAATTTTGTGGATTACTAACCAGTCCGGCGACCTTCAGCCGGTAGCTGGTGATATCGATTCGCTGGGGACCCCGAATAGAGTTCTCCCTGAAGTCGTTGACTGAAGATAGGTTGACCCCATTGTATTGTCTGATCTCCGCGGGTTTTAGTTCGTTCGCTTCACTCATGTTATTTTCCCTCCCGCCAGTGTCAATGAGCGATGGGCTTTATGTTTTTTCCGCGACAATGCTGGCAATCGCCCCGAGATCTTCCATGATCCCTTCACGGTACCGGAGGCACCGCAGGTCACGAAACAACTCAAGAAGCTCATTATGGCCGAGCAGATGTTCCGGGTTCCGTGGTTTACCGAACTGGGCCTGGTCGGTAATGAAAGTCTCGTAGACTACTATGCCTCCCGGACGCAGGCCAGCTTTGATCTGGGGAATAAGAGAGCGTTGGAGGTAATTAAAGCAGATGATTACCTCGTAGGCATCTCGCCTAATACGGTAGTCCCCTTCTAAGTCTGCTATTTCCACCTTAATATTCACGCCCGACTGCCGGACCAGTTCCCGAGCTGCTTTGATAGCTTCGGGCGATATATCAATTCCCTCTACGCTGAAGCCAGCTTTAGCGAGGCAGATAGCATTCCGTCCATTACCCATGGCAATATCGAGCGCATGCCCTCTGGGTAACAGCTTGATGTTCTCTACCAGGAACGGTGCCGGCTCTGTATTCTCGGCATCAAAGGTAGCCATAGTCCAGCAGGCTCCACTGACAGAATTAGATAGTTACTTCCGGCCGGATCCCAGCCAGGCACTGTGCTCTTTGCGGATGCATTTGTCCATGACTACCAGTAGACCGGCATTTCTCGCTTTGGTCGCCGCTTCCTGGTTGACGATGCCCTCTTGCATCCATATCACTTTGGCCCCGATTTTGATGGCTTCGTCAACTATTGGCATCACGGATTCTGACCGGCGGAATATGTTTACTATCTCTACCGGCTCCGGTATGGAACTGAGGTCTGGGTAAGTGGGTTTGCCCAATACCTCTTTGGTATTTGGATTGACCGGGAAGATATGGTACCCCTGTTTCATGAGATAATCAGCGACCCGGCAGCTAGGGCGGTAAGGGTCGGCAGAGATACCAACCACAGCGACATTACGAAACTCTTTTAGTATCTTTTCTTCCAGCACATCACGGCTCCCCTGTTTGGATATGAGAGCGCTGCTTCTTTAATTCGCTGAGTTCTCTGAGGTGTGATTTCTCCTCAGCTATTATTTTGTTGAGCAGGGCATGAGTCCGTTGGGGTAGGGTGTCTCTGAGTTCGTAGTAGAAGAGAATCGAATCCTTCTCCAGGGCAATACTGAGTTCCAGGGCGGCAGTTTCGCTGTTCGCCCGGTAGGCCAGTTCACTGGCCAGTACTTCATCGGTGAAAACGGCATTTTCGGTCAACGCCTGGAAATAGGCTGGATTACCTACTGGATGATTTCCGGATAGACCGTAGGTGTCAGCTTTGCCAAGTATGTCCTGGAAGGCCTGAATATGCCGTCTTTCCCAATCAGCCAGATACTGAAAGAGAGCGCGGCCGCCAGGGTCCTCCGTTGATTTGGCCATGACATCATAAAAGGTGATACCTTTCTTCTCGATGCCAATAGCCAGGTCTATTAGCTCCGTGCCCGAAAAAGAGATAGGCACTAGCCACGCTCCTTTCAGGTCCCGTGGTAAAGTTTTATATTTCCGGATAGAGCCTGATTCTTCTAGAACTTGGGCACGCAGGCTGGAGGCCGTACCATCAGGACGGGGACGCACGCCGAGCGAAGAACGCGGTCGGCAACACTCCCGTAAGCCCAACGGCTGACACCGCCGCGGCCATGGGTAGCGATGATGATAAGGTCGGCTTCCTGTTTAGTGGCGAATTCAGAAATTATGTCGGCTACTTTGGTCCCCTCAATAATCTTGGGGACTAAGGTTACGCCCTCACCACAGCTAAGCCGCCCGATTACCTGCTTGAGATAGTCTTCGTTCTCTTTGAGATACCGCTGAGCGGCGTCTCGCCTCATTCCCTCCAATTGTATTCGCCGACTTTCACTGAACCTGTCTCGCTCCCGTTCGCTCGGTAAGAGAACAGAATCGGTTTCGGCGGGGCGTCCCCGGTCGAAGCCACTAATAGCGGAACTTGAGTAATCAAAAACCCCAGGCCCACCAAGGGGGAGTTCAGACGGCTCAATAACACGCAAGAAAATAACCTCTTTGGTGTCGCACCCCTTAGCGATGGACTCTACGTGAGGGGTTACACTTTCGGCTAGCTCCGAACCATCCAGCGGTACAACGATCTTCTGGTACATACTTCCTCCTCTTTAACATAACTTTTTGCTTGGTCTGTGGTTTGCTATCGAATCAATTACTTAGTCTTTGGTTACCTCCGTTTTCCCCTATCGTTCGTGTCTCTATTATCTCTGTAATGCTTTACTTTTGCAAGAGTCATGATGGTCGGGCCATCACCTTAGCCGGTCTCCAAAGCGGTACATACTTTAGCCAGAATGACGGCGGGTGTTTTAACATACTAAAAGAATTCCTCAAGCAATTTGGCCGCCTGCTGGGGTTCAATCGGCCGGTCGGGTAGCGTTCCTTTGGCCAAAACCGGTAGCTGCTCTTCGAAGGTGGGGGCATCTTTCCGGAAGATCACGCCGATAGGTATCCGGGGGTCCCATTCCTGGGCTTTGACAAAGGCCTGCAGCCGGTCGGTTGGGTCATAGTCGGTCGCTTCTTCTGTTATTTTGTATACTCTTTCCCGGTCCCAATCATAGGTATTCCGGCGGTTGAGCGAAACGCAGGGTTGCAGGATATCAATCAAAGAAAATCCTTTGTGGGTAATACCCGCTTTAATAATGTCGGTGAGGTGGTCTACATCTCCCGCAAAACTACGGGCAACGAAGCTGGCGCCCGCGGCGATCGCCAGGGCCACCGGATTTAATGGCGTTACCGCTCCGTAAGGGGTTGTTTTGGTGATGAAACCTTCGTCGCTGGTAGGCGAAGCCTGACCTTTGGTGAGGGCGTAGAGCTGGTTATCATGTACCAGGTAAGTGATGTCATGATTGCGGCGCATGGCATGGAGAAAGTGATTACCCCCTTCGCCGTAGGCATCTCCGTCGCCACTAATCGCAATAACAACTAGTTGCGGATTGGTCATCTTGGCGCCAATGGCTACGGGCATTGGCCGCCCGTGGAGTGAGTTGAACACATTACTGCGGGTATAGTGGGGTAGCTTACCGGCCTGCCCGATACCGGAAACCATGAGTACCCGGTGTGGCTCGATATTGAGGTCAACCAGGGCTTTGCGCACCGCTCTAAGAATGGCGAAATTACCGCAACCGGGGCACCAAGCAGTTTTGCCTCCGGCATAATCACTCAGGGTAACCATCTAGCCGACCTCCTTTTTCAATTCCCCGATGATTTCAGACGGATAGAATGGACGTCCGTCATATTTTAGAATCCGCCCGCTTGCCTTTCTTCCTGTTTCCGCCCGTATCAGATGGGATAGTTGGCCGCTGGCGTTATTTTCAATCACGTAGCTGGTGCTGGCGTTATCAATAGCCCTGGCGACCACTTCGTTGGGGAAGGGCCATAACTCGGTCAGGTGCAGGTGGTTAACACTGGTTCCTTCCTCCCGCAGTATCTCGGCTGCCTCGGCGATAGCGCCCAGCGTGCTGCCCCAACCGATGAGCAGCATATCCGCTTTTTTCGGGCCGTACAGTAGTGGTGGAGCTATCTCCTTTTTAAGGCCGGAGAGCTTGCGCATTCGCTTTTGCACCATCGCCGCGCGTGTTTCCGCATCCTCGATGATATGGCCCTCCTCGTCGTGTTCATCGGAATCAGTCACTACCAGGGCGCGGCTCTGACCGGGAAAAGCCCGTGGCGAAATCCCAGTTCTGGTGATCCGGTGTCTTTTGTACTCGGATGGGTCCTCCGTTTTCTCCGTATAGAGAACGCCGCGGTCAATATTAACCAGGGCGAGATTGAAAGGGTTGACAGTAGCATAAGATGTAGCTAAATAGTGGTCAATGAGCAGAATAACCGGCGTCTGGTACCTTTCCGCCAGGTTAAAGGCTTTAACAGTTAGCCAGAAGGCGTCATCCATTGTGGCTGGAGCTAATACTGCGCGGGGGAAATCGCCATGGTGGGCGTGTATCACGAACTCCAGATCGCCTTGTTCGGTCCTGGTAGGTAGGCCGACGGCCGGACCAGGACGTTGGCCATCGACTATCACTATGGGTGTTTCGGTTATTCCGGCCAACCCCAGGCCTTCTACCATGAGGCAGAAGCCGCTACCGGAGGTAGCGGTCATGGCTCTGGCTCCGACATATGCTGCCCCAATGGTCATATTGATGGCGGCTATTTCATCTTCAGGCTGAATTACCGCCAGACCGAAGTCGTTAGCTCTCCCGGCCATATACTCCAGAATAGGGGTAGTCGGTGTCATCGGATAGGCTGCCATAAACCGGCAGCCCGCGGCGATAGCTCCGGAGGCGATGGCATCTGTGCCGTTGAGGAGCATCCTCTTGTCGCCGCCGATTGATTCGAGGTGGTGCCCAAAGTCACCCTTGAAATTCTGGCGAGCGTATTCGTAGCCCGCTTTAGCGGCC